>JASBUW010000204.1 GCA_030147755.1 Parachlamydiaceae bacterium | reverse complement strand
CGCGCTCGGTCTGGGCTAATGCAGTGATAGTGCTACCGCACAGATAAAACCAGTCTTTTTAAGCACGCTCTGATCAATTACTAAAAAACACTTTAAAAGAGCGAGCTAATAACAATGTTTAGTTACTCAGGAGTGCGAAGGTCCTCCTTCGCTTTTATTAAAGGCGCCCCGTATGAAAGCGAAGGAGGACCTTCGCAATCCAAACGCTTCGCGTATTATCTGTTGAATTAATGTTTTGAAATACTTAATGAGAATCTTAATTATGCGCATCGCAATCATCGGAGCGGGCTTTTGTGGACTTGCCGTCGCGTGGCATTTACTTCAACATCAACAGGACTTTCCTGATTTAAAAATTCATTTGATAGACTCTAAAGAGATCGGACACGGCGTTTCAGGCATGGCCGCCGGACTTTTGCATCTTTATTCCGGCGCTCATTCTAAATTAAATCGCATGGGTCATGAAGGATTACAAGAAACATTAAAATTGCTTCATCTCGCTTCTCACACATTAGGCCAATCTGTGACCGCCCAAGATATAGGTATTCTGCGTTTAGCTCTAAATGAAGAACAAATTCTGGACTTTACCTCTTGTGCTCAACGCTATCCACAAGATACAGAGTGGTTGGATGCCTCCAGCAGTCAAAAGATCGCACCCGGGTGCGCGCACGCACCGGGACTGTGGATTAAACAAGGCATAACCGTGTATTCCGCTCTTTATTTACAAGGACTGTGGCAAGCCTGTGCCCAACAAGGAGTCCAATTCGAACAGCGCCACATCGCGTCTTTAAAAGAAACGGAGCATTTTGATATCACGATTGTAACAGCCGGAGCAGACAGTAAACGTTTGCCTGAATTGAATACGCTTCCTATTAACGTTGTAAAAGGTCAACTCTTAGAAATGACATGGCCACAAGAAGTACCTGCCTTAAAATATCCCCTTAATTCCCATGTTTATCTGACGATGACAGAAACACGCACTTCTTGTTTTGTAGGCGCCACTTACGAAAGAAATACCCTAGACGAGGCGGTTCATCTAGAAGTCGCCATGCAAGAGATCTTACCTAAGGCTTACCAGCTCTTTCCTCCCCTTCAACAAGCGCAGGTCCTCAATTGCTATGCAGGATTCAGAGCGACAACCCCTCAGCATCTTCCTTTTATTAAACGTTTGTCCGCTAAAGAGTGGGTCTTAACAGGCATGGGTTCTAAAGGCCTTCTCTACCATGCTCTATTCGCTAAGAAACTCGTTCAGCAACTTAAATAGACGCTTTCTGTAAGATTTTTAATCCCACAAATGCCACAATTGCCACAATCAGAATACATTCCAAAATAAGATAGCAATTGCCTAAATAGTCACCTATTTTTTTCTGCCCCGTTCCTTCTTCACCCGTCAAACAAAACATCGACAAAAGCGCCACGCATAAAGCCGCCACTCCTGAATATTTCGCTGTATTGACGACATGACCTAAATATTCTGTCTCTTGTGCCTTTTCTAGATCTGCTTGATCTTGATTAACGAGAGGTGCACCACCTACTGGAGGTATAGCCATATGAACTCCTTTTTATAAATTAGAATGCTATTTTAATCTATTACCTATTAATTTTATTTAAAAATTGAATAAATTTAAATTAAAAAAGGTATTAATTTTATATTAAAAGAATATTTATTTATTTTTAAGAGCTTATATGAAATCACTTCTGTACAATTTGCTTTTGCATGAGCACATGTGCTTCGGCTGCAAAATTAAAGAAAAAGATGACAGCAGGAGTTAAGAAAGCCGTAAAAGGCACCATGATGAAAAACCATTTTAAAATAGTTTGTAAGGGGCTTTGGCATTCCAAGCACATAGAACCTGTTAAACTAGCTGCCAATAATAAGAGAAAAACCACTAAGACGAGAGGTAAGAGAGCAATTAATAATAATACTAAATTGGCAAAAGGATCTTTTTCTAAGCGTTTAACAGCGAGTTGAAAAATAACGCCTCGCTCTAATCCTTTTAAGGCAATAAGAGGAGCGATAATAAAGAGTAGTGTTAAACTGAAAAGACATAACACTAAGGTACCCAAATTAATTAAAAAAGGGCCAAAAGATAAAATGACGCTAAAGAACTCTCCCATTGCAGGAACTTCTCGTAAAAGCACAAAAATGCCGAGTAATATCCACAAAAGAAGATAACTAAGAATAATGGGGATAGCAAAATAAGAAGCGCCTATAATCACTTCCCAAGAACGGGCTAAAGTTTCCCAGTAATTGACTTCTCGCCGCTTTACTTGATCGTGGTAAATGCGAATGAGCAGAATGCCCATGGATAATAAAATGCCTGTGCACACAAAGATAGGCAAAAAAGTTAAACTGAGTTGCACCCAATGCCCAGCATGTAAGGCCAATCCACGAAAAAACACGACGAGTAATCCACTGAGGACTAAGACAATAAAAACAAATAACAATTTCTTTTTAGAGAATGTTAAAGCTAAAGCTCGGTTAAAAATAAAAGAGAGCGCTTGAAAATCCATATTATTTCCGATTTTAATTTGCTCTCATTCTAACGAGAATGGGATAATTTGGACTACTAAATTCGTCGTGTTTGTTTTCTCTTTTTTTCTCCTCTGTGCTCTCTGTGTTCTCTGTAGTTATTTATTTTATTATTTAACCACGGAGAACACGGAGAGAGAAAAGAGAGAATACTTTAGAAAGTTCCTGCCTGTTTAGGCGAAGGCGCTTTAAAGAAATACTTGGGCCTCACAATAGGAGTTCCTTTGCCTTCTCTGGCTTCCTCACGCTCATAAACAATTTGCCGACCGATGCCTACTACACGCGCTAAACCAAATAAAACGGTATAATAATCAGGATAAGGAAATCCCGCTGCTGTCAGCAAAATTCCCGAAACAGCATCGACATTGGGGTAAGGATTAGAAATTTTGGGATTTTCTTTCAAAACTTTAGGTCCCACTTTACGCAAGAGATGTGCCAATTTCACAAGCGGATGATCAGGATAATACTGTTGAGTCACTTGATACAGTAAAGTGGCTCGTGAATCTTCTGTACGCAAGACAGCATGTCCAAAACCAAAAATTAATTCATTATTATCCAATTTATGACGCAGCGCAGCTTCGAGTTTTTCTTCGGTGGCTTGTTCACCCAATTCATCATTAAGTTGTTGCACAAAAACAAGACAATCTTGGTTGGCTTTTCCATGACGTGGACCTGCCAACGCACACATCGCTGCAGACATGGATCCATATAAATCTTCTAATCCAGAGGCCACAGCTTTACCCACAAAAGCAGATAAATTGCCTCCTCCATGATCATAATGAAGAATATTAAATAATTTGAAAGCTTGAGAAAGGCGTTCTTGATCAGCTTGTGGAACGTTAAGCATTTGTGTAAAATTTTCCATATATCCCAAACTAGGATCCGAGGCTTTCGTGGGTCCCCAATCTGCATGGTAGTTAATGACGGTCGCCGCAATTTCAGGCACTTTAGCAATCAAGTTCAAGCAATCTTCTCGATAATTATTTTTCCCTTCAAATATTCCTGCTAATAAAAGTGCAGCTGAAAAAAGCTTCATGGGATGCCCATGACGTGGCAGCTGCTGAATGGCTTTAATTAAATCGGGAGAACAAAGTGCACGTCGACGCAAATCTTCAGAAAATTTAGCGACTTCTTCCGCCATGCCTTCATTGCCATGATAAAGTAAATAGATCACTTGTTCTGGTTCCCAATGATCAATTTCCGAAACGGGATGACCCACATAGTAAAGTCCCTTCATCGGATCAACCGTAGAAGTGGTGCAATAACCCACAGGATAACCTCTCAAACCTGTTTCTAAATTATCTTTGGTGATTTCAAAAAGCACTTCCGACATAGCAGACTCCTTGTTATCCTATTTAATGAACGTTCTGACAAAGTCTCTTTCTTCCAACAGTTCTTTTTCTGTTGCTTTGATTTTAGCAGCTAAAAATTCATGGATATCCAACCCGGGAACAATTGTCATTTTGCCTTCTTCAGATGTACGGCAAGGAAAGGAAAAAATCAATTGATCTTCAATCCCATAAGGATTTCCATCCGATAGCATCGCTGCAGAATACCAATTATCGCCTTTTGTGGGATGTAGGGCATCATGAATCGCATCAATAAGCGCTTGTGCGGCGGAAGCAGCAGAGGATTTTCCACGCGCTTGAATAATGGCAGCTCCTCTTTTTTGGACCAGCTGCATAAAGGTATTTTCTAACCATTGCCGATCTTGAATCACGGATTCTAAAGGACGTCCTTGCAAGCGTGCATGAATAAAATCGGGCACTTGTGTAGAAGAATGATTGCCCCATACGACGAGGTGAGAAACTTCATGCACAGGAATTTGTGCTTTTTGTGCTAAGAAACAAGAGGCGCGATTTTGATCTAACCGCATCATAGCATAAAAATTCTTCTTGGATAAACGGGGAGCTTGACTCATTGTAATTAAGCAATTCGTATTACAAGGATTTCCGACTACAAAGACTTTAACATCGGCTTTGGCAACTTCATTGAGTGCTTGTCCTTGGGTAACGAAAATTTTACCGTTTTCTTGCAGCAAATCTCCTCGTTCCATTCCGGGACCACGCGGTTTAGCTCCAATAAGAAGAGCCAAATCCACATCTTTAAAGGCTTGATAGGGATCAGCGGTCACTTCAATCGAATGCAGTAAAGGAAATGCGCAATCTTGCAATTCCATTTTGACACCTTCTAAAGCCGTTAAAGCTTCAGGAATCTCTAAAATATGAAGAGCGATAGGTTGGTCATGTCCCAACACCTCTCCACTAGCAAGGCGGAATAAAAGTTGATAGGCAATTTGTCCGGCTCCACCTGTCACCGCAATACGTTTAAGTGCTTTAGGCATACATTTCTCTCTTTTAAGTGTATAGCCGCACTATAGGATGGGTGATGGATATTTCGCAAAAAATTTTATAACTTTTGCGATAATTTTGAATTGAGAGAGAGTTTTTCTTACTTATTCTGTGGTTAATTTTATTATTTACCACAGAACACACAGAGAGAAAGAGAAATCTGTGTGTTCTTTTGTAATTGATCAAAGGTATAAGTTTACTGTGTACATAGTGAACCTATACTACGATCAAAGTGCTCGTCAAAAAAACTAACTTATAGCAATGCTATAAATTAGTTTTTTAAAGTACTTCGTAAATTTTTACTAAAATTTACTTAGCTTTGTTTTTATCATTATGCAAAATCCATGCAGCTTCATATTTTTTCAGAATCGGCCAGTCTTGTGGATCAATATGTTTTTTAAGATTCTGATTTTCTCCTGCACCCCAGCCATATCCACTTGTAAGATTTAATTTGGGGAATAGTCCATAAAAAGAACCTGGAATAGCGCCCATATACAAAACTTCTTCTGTATTAGGACCATAGTATTCACCTGTAATACGTCCATATTTATCTACTGTTGCTCCGGCACCTTTATCGTAAGCTCCAATACTGATCAGGCAAATTCTTACTCCAAAAGCATAACCTGCAATTGTCAAATCCGCAGGAGTCCACGCATTAGGAGAACCAGGCGCTCCGGGTTCATTTCTTAACCATTTTTGATATTGTTCAAGAGTCCAGTTATAATCTGACCGAATAGAAAGCCTAAAGTCCTCAGCAAGTGAGGCTAACTCTTTCAATTTGTCAGCACCTTCAGGTAACGGAACATTATCTTTAACTAAATCCCAATTCCTTTTCGCTGCTAGCAATTTATCGAGATAATTAGCCATCGCTTTTTTCACTGCCCATACATTGGCATCCGTGACATTATCATAATCGTTAAGTAAAACCGTCGTTAAATTCGAGAATAAACACCAATGATTGCTATTGCCATAACCTTTATAGGTGGCAAAAACATGGTGAGAATTGTAGAATTGATTATTAATATCGCTCCAACTAGGATTATTTATTTTCTCTCTTTTCTCTCTATACGCTAAGATATCTAAAGGTTGCTCTTCTCCACTTGCATCCACATATGTTTTATCTAAGTACTTGAATATCGTTTGAAGCTCTTCTTTTGTCTTTTTAATTAACGCAGCAAACTGAGGCTGTCTTGGTGCATAATCTCCTGCTCGTTTATCTCCAATGACATCTTCATCAAGTTCCCATTTCACTACTCTTTTGTCTGGGGCTACCTCTTCAATGATTTCAGGTTGAGCATCAGAAGCCTTCAGGAATGGTGGACTCCACTCATCATCTCCTCCATACGCATCCACTGCGTTACTCCAACAATCCACCAAAACATTATCAATAAATTTGCGCTGAATGACTTCACCAATCTCTGCAATATGTTCAAAAGCCATTAAAACCAATTGAACGCGCGGATTCGTGCTATCACGCATGTATTCTTTTGTTTTGATATAATCCGGATTTTCATCCTCAATGACAGGAGCCATTAACAAATTAAAAAGATGGTCTTGCTCTTCCGGTGTGAGTTGTTCAATCAGCCATTTAGCTCCAACAGGATTGACTCCATTCGCTTTTTTGATTTCATCAAACGTCGCTGTAAAACCATCTTGACGTGTATAGTGCAATTCCACAATAGGTTTGCGCTTTCCATCTAGTTCTGTCTTATAACGCAACACTTTTTTAGGCTCTGACGGAAGCATAGAGACATGTTCATTGATTTTAACTTCATAACCTTCAGCACCTTGATGAAGTTTACCTCTTTTTAACCAATCCCACACCATATAGCGATAAACAGAAAATTCACCTGGTGTCCCCACAGTTCCTGCACAACCCACGAACTGGATTTTTTGATTACCTTGTGCTTTTTCTTTCTCTTTCATATCCATCAAAGACTTAAAAGCAAATTCAAAGCCGGCTTCTAAGACATTTGCGGCTGCTATTTTTCCATCATAGCGTGCATTGTAAGCTCTAATTTCCTCTGCTTCAGCAGCATCAAGCTCATCCAACCTAGCAGGATCTTGCTTATAATCAAGAGCGCCTTCTATTTCCTGATCTTCAGGACGCTGCTTGTAACGAGGAGGAACCGGACCGACTGATTTTTTCAATTGGTCAAAGTTGGCCGGAATTTCTACGGCTTGTTGCAATTGTTGCACTTCTTGCTCTAATTCTTTTACACGTCCCGCTTTTTCATTGATCGAATTCAATTGCTCTCGTAATTCGGGCACAACATTTCTATCTCTGTTTTCATCCCTTTGATAGCGGTTTTTTTCACTTTCTAAATCGTTTTTCTCTCTTATCAGATTAGCATTTTCCAGACGAAGTTGCCTTAATTCATCTTTTCCTCTTGCTAAATTCGTTTCATTCGTTCTTTTAAGAGTTTCTGCAGCCGTCACTCGAACGCGGATAGCATCTATTCTTGTTTTCAAATCATCATAATCTTGTTCTAAAGTTGTTCGTTGCTGCTTGGCTGACACAGCTTGTTGACGTGAAACATCTGCCGGCGTTTTTTCAATTAAGTCGAGGTCTTTCGCGAGCTCTGCGCCCTTTTTAACTAATTTAAGATGCGTCTCCACCTTTTCTGCAATAGCTTCTTGGATGTTTTTAATTTCTTTTTCCACATGCTGATGCTCTGCTTTCAATATTTTCACATGATTTTTGAGTTGATAATTTTGATAAACACCATACAAACCAATCGTTAAAATATTAGCAATCAAGTGACCAATAAAAGCAATTGTATTTAAAGCAAATTCAGTCAAGCCATTCTTAAAATCAATATCCGATTGAATATTTAGTTGCTTCCAAGCTCTATTTTCATTAGATAAATTTGTAATTTTAGAATTTAACTTTTGAAATTCTTGATCATTTTCTCTATTTAAATCTTTAAATTGATCAATCAATTTAAATAAATGCACTTCTAATTCGCTCCAGCTATTAGATAATTGATGAACTTTTTGCTGTAATTCTTGTCCATCCGCTTCTAATTTTTTGATACGATGCTGCTTAATTACTGTTTCGGCGGCACCATAAAATCCTAATGTAAAGAGATTAAGAACAAAAAAGACAACTGTCTTTGATGATAATAAGCTCTCTGGTTGAGGCGGAATAAATTGTGGAAAATAGATTGGTTGCGTACTATTCATGATGACCCTTATTTATTAACAAATTTTAAACACACATTAGTTTATTAAATTTTATCTTATATAATGGATTACTCAATATCTTCTTCGTCAATTGGCTTATATGCTACCTTCTTAGCATCATCTATCCCACTAGAATTTAAATCTTTATGAGAACTCGTATCAATGTCCTTCCAATAAGAGTAAATATCGCTTAAATTTGTCACAAAATCCATCAATCCCATATCGATCCAGTTATCTATCACTGGATTATCTTCTAGTTTCAATTTAGGGAATAATCCATAAAAATTATTTTGGTGTTTTGCCATCAACAGAATAATCTCTGTATTAGGTCCATAATAATCCTCTTTAGGAACAATTTTTCCACATCTATCAATTTCTGCTTCTCCTGCTTCCTCAACAGAAAGTACACCAATACGTATGCCGAGTGTATAAGCAGCCAATTGGATTTCTATGGGGCCGACTTTATCTAAAGGACGGGGATTATTGCCTCTTAACCAAGATTTATACTCCGCCACAGGTAAATTATATTTTTCTTGGATCAATTGAGCAAAAGCATTCGCATGTTGAGGATCATCTAAAAAGGCTGCCATCGCTTTCTTCAATTTTCTCACATTATCTTCTGTGAGATCTTTTTTCTCTGTGCATAAAGTCGCTAATAAATTGATAAAGACATCATTGTGCCCTGGCACATGCTGTTTAGAAACGCAATATTGATTACGAATATCTTCCCATTCTAACCACTCAAATGTCTCTTCCTTTTCATGCGTAAAGCGCAGTAATTCATCACTCAACACAGAAAACGCGCCTTCATGCTTAGCTTGAGCGCTTTCTATCAATTTTGTAAATTCTGCTTGCGTATGTCTGCCACCTTGCTTATTTCCTAAGATATCTGACTTAATGGCCCAACTTACACGTTCATCTGTATCTCCAATGCGAATTTTTGGAGTTTTAACTTCTTCTTCTTGATCGAGCTCCGGCTCTTCTATCACTTGTACATCATCTTCTTTTTCAAATGGTTGAACCGCATCATCATTGGCATGCTTTTTCCAGCATTGCGCCAAAACATCATCTTTAAATTGAATCTCAATCGCCTCTGCTAAATCCGAAATTAATTCGTAAGCTGTTTTGACCAATTTCACACGTGGATCTTCTTTGTTGCCGATAAATTCTACCGCTGCTTGATAGTCAGCATGCGTATTTTCCATCACAGGCGCCATTAACAGATGATATAGGATATCTTTTTCTTCATCAGAAAGTTGTTCTAAAATCCATTTAGCACCCACAGGGTCTACGCCATGCTCTTTTTTAAATCGAGCAGGTGTAGGAGTAAAATCATCTTTACGCTGATAACTCACCGCCACACCGGCTTTTAGCACACCTCTGTCGTCCTTTTCATATTGCATGACTTTCTCAGCATGGGAAGGATACATGTTGACATCGCCATTGATGCGCAATTCATATCCGTGGCAAGTAGGCGCATGTAATTTAGCCCCTGACAGCAGATCCAGCATGATCGCACGATAAACAGTCTTCGCACCTGCCGAGTCTTTAGTTTGTGAACTTTTTGTCAGTTTAAACTTATCTGCTTGAGCGGTGATTTGTTCAAAAACATAATCAAAACCGGCTTCTACAAGAGAAGCAGCTGTGCGATGAGTAGAAGGATCATCCACAATGATTTGTCGTGTTGCTGCATCGAAATGCTCAATTTTGGCTGCATGATAACGATTTTCATAAGCTTTAAAAGCAGCCCGTTTCTTCTCATCAAATGCTTTGATCTTGTCTTTATCTGCATCTTCACCTACAGTGCAAATAGCTCCTATAATACAGTCCTGATCGTCGATTCGTTTGGTGTATTTAGGAGGAACAGGACCCAATTGTTTTTGTAGCTTTTGTTCTTGCGGAAGCTTGTTATATTTGCTTTTTAACTTATTTGCTTGTCTTTGGAGTTCTTGAGCAGTTTGAACAGGTTTAATAGCATTCACTTGCCTACGCAATTTGGCAATATCTTGATCTCGCACATCCTTTTCTGCTTTTAAGCGATCTCTCTCTGCTTTTACAGCATTTTTATCAGCAGCTAATTGCTGATTGTCCGCACGCAATCGATTCACTTCCGGAGCAACAACATTTGTATATTCTTGATTGGCTTTTTGTTCAGCATTTTGATACTTAACGAGATCAGTTTGCAAAGCACCTAAATCTCTCTGCGCCTGGCGCTGTTTATTACGCCATTTCTCTAGTTCTTGCTGGGCTTGCTTGGCTTCTTCAAACGCTTGACTTGCTTCTTCATGCTCAGGATTATATTTTTCTCCCATGAGTTCTAAACTTTTACTGACTAAATCCAATTGTTGCTCGACTGCGCTTTGCTTTTCTTCATTCAAAATACCGGCTGTCTCACGAATAAAATCGTTTTGACCTGTCAATAATTTGATTTGATTATTCAATTGATTGTATTGATACACACTATAAAAACCTGCAGTTAAGGCATTAGCCAATAAAAGTCCTACAAAAGAAATTGTATCTAAAACAATCTGTGAAAGACGAGCCACATAGATTTCATTAGTTTTAATTACCTTGGCTTTTAGGCGGGCAAACTCTTGCTCGAGGTCCGGTTTAATCTTAGAATCTAAAGTCTTTTGACACTTCTCTATTTTTTGTTGATCACGACCATCCAAACGTTCAGCCGATCGGGCAATTTTGGCAACTTTGGATTCAATATTCGCCCATTCTTTTAATAATTCTCGCACTTGCTGCTGAACATCTGCTTGCTGCAACTTTAATTCTTTAATACGATATCGCTTCTCTAAACACTCTGCACTTCCATAAATTCCCATTGTGATAATATTAAGTACCCATACAACTAACGAATGAGTTCTCAAAAGAGGCTCTGAAGAGGGTGGATTAAAATCTGTAAAATGAATAGGTTGAATACCGTTCATATATTTCCTTGCTATTAATATATTTTAACAATTAAATTCCTCACCAATTTAAAGCATCATTAATAATTTGTCAATATTAAAAGCTTATAATTGATTGATTTTTAGCTTCAAATTTTAATAAGCACATATTTTTAATCAAAAAAGATAGACAGATTTTAAAGTTTATATTAATTTTTCATTAAAAGCGCGGACCTATTCTGCTACTTAATCTATTGAAATTTTCAGTGACGAGATAATAATGACTAAACCACCTTCTTTTGAATCTAGTGAAGCTTTACACGCCTTCATTATCGACTCTCCGCTCGAGTCCTTTCAACATACCACCCTATATCTATCACCTTTCGAATTCGCTCAAGCTTTCTTTTGGCTACAAACTGAGCCTAGTCAAGAGACTAAAGAAAAACTCATGCACCTATTTCATCTTTTAGACTCTCCTACAAAATTAGAAAATTTTGGAAAATCTTTAACACCTGCTTTTTTTCAGGCCTTATTAGATTATATCGGCCATCATGTGTCTTACGAAAACCGACTGCCATTCATTCTCGTTGGATTCCAACCCCATGTGTTTTCTGA
The DNA here is from genome assembly GCA_030147755.1 of Parachlamydiaceae bacterium. Classification (GTDB taxonomy): domain Bacteria; phylum Chlamydiota; class Chlamydiia; order Chlamydiales; family Parachlamydiaceae; genus JASBUW01. The sequence continues at coordinate 845 of JASBUW010000204.1, read as the reverse complement.
GACTTTAGGCCACTTAACAGAAAAACATTTGGTTCTTCTTAAACACGAAAGTTTATTAGAACCTTTACAGTACCATCTTACGCAATTTATTCATGAAGGAGAAAGGCTCTTACAAACGATTGAGAAGCAGATTCAACAACTCATCATTAATTTTCAATCAATTGAACACGAAGAATTAACACAAGATAGACTCAGTGCGCTATATCATTCCATCGACGAACAACGTGATGTGTTGCTCGAATATTTAGAACGCACAAAACAAGCGTTAGCGCTTGTTTGGCAAACTAATCGCATCGATTTAATTGACAAACTCAGTTCTTTACAAGAAGGATTACATCACCAATTGACTCATGCGATAGGCACACAACCGACTAAAGGTCTTTATTTGCTTTTAGAACAAATTCTTTCAAGCATTTTTGATATGTCTTTAACTAATCAGGATGCTGCTCTAGAAGGTCTCACACGACTTTCTATTTGGCATTTAAAAGATTACAAAGAGTTAGGTCTTTTACCCCCCTCACAACAAATTCAAGACTTACATTATCATACTCAGGCAGATCATTGGACACGCCATCAATCTCTTTTTGCTTTTGTACAAAAGCAATTAGAACGTTTGAAGATTGGAACCGTAGGCGAGCTCAAAAAAGCTTGTATCTTTTCTCGCTCTCTACTTAAAGATTATTTGAAACAGCACCAAGATTTACTTGATCATTCTATAGAATAAGGTCATAAGCGTTCACTACCTTAATCTCGTTTTTCTCTCTGTGCTCTCTGTGTCCTCTGTGGTAATTTTATGATTAATTTACCACAGAGGACACAGAGAGCACAGAGAGAAAAACGAGATT
>JASBUW010000195.1 GCA_030147755.1 Parachlamydiaceae bacterium | reverse complement strand
GGAAGAGCTTCCATTAAATCTAACTTAATTGCTTCTGCCAAATGTTTGATGCTGCCAACCATATAAACCTCCCTTTAATATAAGTTGACAACTTAGTGTAACAAGTTATGTGCCAATTAATAATATTGATGGGTGTTCAGTTTTTTTATATATTTTAAATTTTTCTATTGACAAGAATATTCTTAAAGAGCAATAGATAAAGGTGTGTCATCTTATAAACACTTAATTGTTTAATTGTCATGATTTAAAGTAGATAAACCACATTCTACTTGCTAGACAACATAAACAATTTAAAAAATTAAGGAGAAACATCATGGATAAGAAACAACAACAACCACAGAAGCAAAATCCAAATCAAAAGCAACAACAACAAAAGCAAAATCCAGCTTCTTCAACAAAAAATCCAAATCAAAAGAAAGGTCAATTCTAATTGATTTTTGCGATTAAATAGCGCATTGATTTTGATGATAGCTGTCCAAACTTGTTTGGACAGCTATCATGGTTGCCCTAAACATTAAGACGTTAGTTTTGTGTTTAGTTTATTTCGAAAAGAATCAATATCCTGATAGGTACGTAGCCAATCTACATGACCACCGTTTAATACGATAGGATCTTCTTCTGCGTCTTTGTATCTAGCTCTCAGAATATCTTCAGCAAAATCTTCTTGAAAGACATTCCCTCGTTTGTTTCGTCCCATCATGATGTCTTGTTCGCCTTTTATCACAATCACTTCCGCTTTGAAGTGTGCTTGCGAAGCTTTTTTGGCATTATCCAGCCCATCAGTCATATAAGGAGTTCCATCTGCTCTCACTACTCCGGGAACGATCTGTCCTTGAGGAAAGGCAGCGCCTATCGCCCCCCTAATCACAGGAGCCGGCAAAAATCCTTGCCGTTTTCCTATGAGGTGATTAAGTGTGTTTGCAGCCACATCTTTCGCACGATTAAATGTTTGATGAGCAACAACTACTTTGACTAAATCAGGATGCAAATCTGCCGCCGCAAAAGCCAGTGTTCCCCCAATTGAAGTCCCATGAGCAATGACGTCTGTCGCGCCTAGCCCTTTCAAGTAATTCATCACAGCATGTGCATCTTGATAAGTGGAAATTTCAGAAGTAAGAATGCTCTCATCACTTCCAGGATAGCCTCCCATGGTCACTGTGACAACATTATATTCCTCTTGATAGGTATCGATCATTGCCCCAAAGTCAAGTCCTGTCATGCCATTACCATGAAACATGACTACAGTGGGTTTAGAGGGATCAAGATGGGTATCCGGATCAATCTGCCCATTAGTTACTGGAATCACATGAATATTTAAATGATGAGAGATCCGATCTCCTCTCTCCACAGGAATTTCCACTTCTTTTGCATCATAATGATTTGCTAGACGTGTTTTTAAGCGCTTGACATATTCAGCAGAAGTCAAAGGTTCTTCTCCGGCGCCTAAAAACGAATTGTAGTCGTCCGTAGCTTTTTGATAAAATTGTTCAAGTGTTTGCCCTCGCATGATATATAATTGGCCTTGAATCTCCGCTTGCCAGCCATCTAAGAGGTTTTGTATAATAGCTTCCACAGCTCCATATAACCCTTTATCTCTAATATCAGGCGTGGTTGCTAATAAATACATACCCGCACAAAATACTCCTAAAACAGGAACAAGCGCTAAAATAGACGCCGCAAGTTGGTGAGCGTGTGTATATAATTGCTGTTTTTTCTGTCGAATATGTGCCTCTATTTCTAGAAGAGGATCGTTGTTTTCAGCTTTTTCTGCTGCAAGTTGCAGTTGATAATCCAATCTTGCTTTCATATCATTTAAGGGAGCCGCATCAATGGGAATAATTTTTTTTTGCTTGAATTCCTTTTGCAACTGCTGCAATTCATTCCACGTACGCCCTATTTTATAGGTCGCAAATATGCCGGCAATGACCCCTACGACAGGAGAAAGAAGAATAGAAAGTCCCCCCAAGATGGCTAAACTTCCACTTCCTGCATTACGTCCTAATACAGTCACAGAGGGATTGGTAGGGTTGAGAGCGACAGCAACCATAGTGATTCCTTTACATTTAAATAAATAGAATGTTTATATTGTTAAATATAATACACAGAATAAATTAAACTGTAAACAGAATTTAAAGTGATAATTGATTGATTGTATTTTTTGATAAATAAAAAGAATAGATAATGTAAACAATCTTAATCAAGATATTTTTATTAAACACATTTTATGAATTATGATCCTATTTATCCTGTTCTCTTTTTAATGAACAACAATTTTGTGCCTCAGCGGCTGTTGTATACACATCGGAAATATAAACGCAGGCTTGTGTCTGTGGAGCAATAGTTGCTGTTGCTTCCAGCTGTTTGCTCCAATCAGTATCCACCTCGTCTTGGGGGAGGAACACGGCCAGCTTAGACACAACATACCCTTCAGGTATTTTCTTGCCTGTGAATGGGTGTGGACGAACAACCTGAGAAGTCGTTGTGATTGTGACCTCGACATTTTTTTCTTCATCCGTTGTAATATCGATACGTATCCGTCCTTCATTTTGAGCAAAACGTTGATAGTCTTTTGAAGCTGGTTGAATTTTTTCGAATACTTGTGGCTCGACCTTTGTAACGATAATACCCTGGTTGGCTAAACGACTGACATTTTGAAAACCCTTTTCTCCTAAATGGTCGACCAATCTTTTAACCACAAATTTCTTCTGTATTTCTTCTTGTGCCGCTATTTCTTGACCAACCGTGATAGGCCAGCCGTTTAAAAAAATATCGCTTCTCAGCATATCTCCATTAAAGTGGCCAAAAATTTCGACCTCTTTCTCCATTTCTCCCTCACGCGAGCAGGAAATTTTAAGGATGATATTTTCAGTGCCTTTCTCTTGTAACTTCTCCTGTACTGCTTTTTTTAGAATAGAAGATTCTTTATTTAGATTTAAGCTATTGAATATAAAAGGTTTTATTTCCATCTCTCTTATTGACTGCTGAATTTTGCAGATTAAAGTAGTTAATCGACTCTTCTGCTCTCCTATCATATGCTTAACACGGGAGAGAAGAGAATCAAGTGTCGATGATAAATCCTCTAAGAGAGTTAAAGGTACGTAATTGCCGAACAACAGAGTTTGGCTGTTATCTCTTTGAGAAAATGCTTTACCCCGATTAGAGATCTCGAAAAAAATAGGATTATGTAAATACAAACCAAAGTATTCAATAGACATTATCTTTATCTTTTTGATTATAAAACAAATTAATGATATTGAACATTATTAAGTTATATTATAAACTTATTTAAATTAATTTTTAATACATGAAATTTAAAGATTTGTTAAATTTTTTATTGAAAATCTGATTAATGTTTTTGTTCTTAAATTTTAAGAAACAAAAAACTCTTTTAAAACTTGAAGAAGTTTTTCTTCTTTTTCTTCTTTTAACCAAGCACAATGCTCGCCATCAAATGGAATGAGATGCTCTGGCGACACCCCTTGTGGATAACGCGCACGGATAAGATCATCGGCAAAATTTTCTTGATACCCTTGTGTTTGATCCCCTACACGCCCCATGAAAATATCACGGCTGCTTTTAATAGCAATGACCTCTGCTTGAATAACGGCAGCTTTTCTGGCATTATTTAACCCATCCGTTAGATAAGGTGCCCCCTCTCTTGTGTAAACCCCCGGCACTACTTCTCCTACAGGAAAACCAGCCCCTACAGCCCCTCTCACTAATGAACTAGGAACAAAAAATCCACGATCTATCTTATTTCTAATTAAATTGGCCGCCACATCTTTGGCACGATTAAAAGTTTGATCTGCAATGACTACTTTAACCAAATCTGGATGCAATTCAGCTGCAGCAAACGCTAAAGAGCCTCCCACCGAAGTTCCATGTACAATCACGTCCGTCACTCCCTGACTTTTGAGATAGTTCATGATCGCATGCGCATCTTGATAAGTAGAAACCTCGGACGTTTGAATAGATTCATCGCTCCCCGGATACCCTCCCATCGTAGCCGTGACCACATTAAATCCGGCATCGATATAAGTTTTCGCTTGTAAAAACATATTTTCCGCTAATTGCGCATTTCCATGAAAAATGACGACCGTCGGTTTGGTCAAATCCAAATGGCGGGAAGATCCTTCTAAATTTTGACGATTGGCAGGATAAGTATAAGCATGCAAATGATGCTGCTCACCATCTCCTCTCTCCACTACAATCGGTGTTTCTTTTGCATGCAGGTGCTGCTTTATTAATTGAGGTATCACAACAGAGTAATACTGCCGCTCAATAGGTTTGTTTTTATCGGGATGATTAGGCGGAAGCGCCCGTTGTGCTGCCCGCCTCTCTTGAGCGTACATTTGATCGCGTTGAGTCAAAGTCTTCCCATTTAATTGATATAACATCCCTTGAATCATCTTTTGGCGCCCTTCAAACAGCTGTTGAGCCAACGCTTCAATTGCTCCATGCACTCCAGTATCTTGAATGTCCGGTGTCGTCGCTTTTAAATAGGCAGCCGCTGCGGCCACTCCCACAAAAGGAATTAAATAAAACGTAGAGGTAAACGCTTGCTGCATTTGTTTTTTCAGTTTATGTCTTCCCTCTACTTGAAGCGCCCGATCATTTAAATTTTCTTTTGCAAAAACTTTATCTTCAGACTCTTGTAATAATTCTGCTAATTCGGCTTGGCTCTGTTTGATAAAGATTTTAATAAGCTGTAATTGATTAGGAGTAAGCTCTTTGATTTGTTGCGCATCTAAGGAGGATTGAGCTGAATGAACAGAAAAATGAGTGTGAATAAACTGATTAATTTTTTTCACAACCAAAGCAGAGCCTTTGACTCCCACCATTAAAGGAGCAACCCCTGCATAGATCCCTCCCATTAACAATAACCCTAATGTCCCTGCATTTTTACCCCATTCTGTTTGTGAAGGGTTTTCCAACGGCTGAAAAGGAGGAAAATCAGATGCTATTTGTGGCATAATAATACCTATAAATTTTTATAATTAATAATTTATCTATTATTATATCACTGTTATAGTAAACATTTTTTAAAGATATTAATAACATATTAAAAATTTAATTAATTAAAGATAAATTTTTAAATTATTTCTTTTGAAAGAAAGAAAGGATTTGATAGTATAATTTTTCTTTGACATGACAGTGAAAATAGGACATGGTGTAGCATATGGATATTTGCATAGATTTCTCTCTGCGTTTTCCATGAGGAATTGTGATACCGCTTATTGTAAAAGGAAAGAAAGGTAAAGTGTGCTAATGCAAATGGAAGGGTCTAATCAGCATTTCAATGCTTATTACCAGGATAATACTCTTCTGATTCAATTTATTGTTGCTGAATTCATTCAAACGTATCAATTGACAAATCATCTTAAACTATTAGTACAAAAACATTTAAGCTCTATTCCCACAACAGATACTGCTTTTCCTGCTTTGTTTCAAGTGTTAGAACAGCTTGTGGGGGGATTATTTCAACAGGAAGGATTATCTTTATCGATTTCAAGTTGGTATAAAGGCTCTTTAACCAAATTGAAAGAGTACTGTGATCAATTTTTACGTAATTCCCAAGATGTTCATAAACAATTTATTTATTTTCACACAGCTGTGCACCGTGCGTGGTTGAGTGCTGTACAAAACTTAGAGTTTCTTCAAAGCTTACAGCCCACGTATGCGCAAGCACAAAAATCGACTTTCTTTCATTTATCTTTTAAGCGTTCTTTTGAAACATTACAGATTCATTTTAATCAGGTGATTCAACGTTTGCCTCGTTTACTTCAAGCCTATTGGAATAATGAAAATATTGTGTTATGCTTATTGCGTAAGAAAATCCATTTGTCTGAAATTTATGGATCTGATTTTTTAATTTCGTGCTTTAAATGGTCTGTCTCTTTGGAACAAATTTTTTGTTCTTTGACTCAGCACTATCAAGTACGAGGCTTTGAATCCCTTTTGCCCATGATTCAACAACTGTCAGCTCCACACGAGGTTTATGCACATGACGCCTATTAAAGAGCAATACACAGAATTACTTGCCTTAACGCAAGTCTTTTTGCTGCGTGAATATCCTTCTCAAACCATGCGTTACACGGATCCTTCGACTCATGCTTTCTTTCAAAAATGGGGAACACCTCCTTCTAAGCAGAAAGAAATAAAACCTCAAGTTCCTTTACGCGCTACTACTCTTCCTCCTAATCCCGATCCTCGACCACCTGAAAGGCCTTCCCCTAAACCTGATCCTGTTCCTAATCCACCAAAACCTGATCCTATGGTACCGCCTATACAGCCTGATCCCATTACTCCTCCCATGCAACCAGAACCTACGCAACCTCCTATTGTTCAACAAAAGCCTTCTCAAATAGAGGCCAAAGCTTCTGCGTTATTCAAGTTGGAGCCTCTTGCAGCTCCACCTGCTTTTGATAAACGGGACAGTTGGCAAGCGATGCAAACTTTGTTTCCTCAGCTTGAACTACGCGAAAAAATTCCTAGCGATGCTCTTGCACAAAAAATGAAAAGAAGTTGGGAAAAAGAGCAATTGATTCCGCCTGTCATCCTTTTGTCCTTTCATGATGCAGAACCCCATCTCACCTTTTTAAAAAACCTGGCACAAGCGATCTCACTACGCTTAGCTCCTGCACGCGTTTTATCAGCTATTAAAATCGAAAAAGAGCAACAGTGGAATACCATTCTAGCTTCCTCTGATTTGCGTCTAATCATTAGCAGCGACTATGGACTCTATTTGCAGCCACACCTCATGCGCCACTATCGCGAAGTTCCTCAACAAGGTAAACACTTTCTCAATCAAGTGCCTCTGCTGCTGCTATCTGATTTGGCGCTTTACTTGAAACAACCTCAACTTAAAGCCTTGCTTTGGCGGGCGATTTGTAATGAATTTGCTGTTTTATCTCATCAATCTTAAGCAGGTAGTGGACAAAAGGACAAACGACACTAAGGACCTTAAGGACAAAGTGGACTTGTGGACAGCAACTCATCTTTTGTCCACAAGTCCACTTTGTCCTTAAGGTCCTTAGTGTCGTTTGTGTCGTTTGTCCTTTTGTCCACTAAAATGCGTTAAACCTGACAATTAGCAATTATATCAATTATGACTCACTTTGTTGCTTATGCTTCCATTATTTTAGATGTCGCAGTGGACAAAACACTCGATTATGGCCTCACGGCTGATCAACAGCCGTTAGTGCAACCTGGGACACGCGTACAAGTCCCCGTGCGCGGTCATTCACGCACAGGTTATGTCTTAGACATCAAATCGCATTCTGCTTTTAAATCCGTTAAGCCGATTGAACAAATTTTATCTGATGCTCCTTTGCTAACACCTGATCTTTTTCAACTTGCCTTATGGGTGTCCCGTTATTATTGTGCGCCTTTACGCGATATTTTTCGCATTTTGCTTCCTCCGGGCATTCGTAAAGGCATGTCCCATAAAGAACAATTATTTGTAATGCGCAATAAAACACGCGAAGAGCTCAGTGTCCTATGTACACAGCTAAGATTGAAAAAACCAGCTCAAGCACTTATTTTAGAAGCGCTATTACCCGTTAAAAAAGGGATTTTATTATCGCAATTGTTAGAAGAAACAAAAAGTTCACGCAGTTCGGTCGAAGCACTTGCCAAACAAGGATTACTCACACTAGATTATGTACGTGTCGATCGTTCCCCTCTGGTTGATGAAGAATATTTTCCGACTAAATCCAAGATCCTAAATCCCGATCAAGCTGCCGCTTTAAGCAAAATTACAAACAGTCTGAAAAACCAAATATTTGAAACACATTTACTCTATGGAATTACAGGCAGCGGCAAAACAGAAGTGTATCTTCAAGCGATTGAAGCCGCTCTTCAAGCCGGTAAAAGTACGATTATGCTTGTTCCGGAAATTTCTTTGACTGCTCAAACGATCGAACGCTTTCGCAGTCGCTTTCAAGAAAAAATCGCCATCTTGCACCATCGCCTCAGTCAAGGTGAACGACATGACGAGTGGCATCACATTCGTTCAGGCAAAGCCAAAATCGTGATTGGCGCACGCTCTGCGATTTTTAGTCCCGTGATGAATTTGGGACTCATCATTGTCGACGAAGAGCATGAACAATCTTATAAGCAAAGTGATCTTTCTCCCTGTTATCAAGCGCGTGACGTGGCAGTCATGCGTGGCAAATTGACACACAGCACCGTCATTTTAGGAAGCGCCACACCCAGTTTAGAGAGTTATTACAATGCACAATGTGGCAAATACACCTTAAGCGTGTTATCTCAGCGCGCTGAAGTGAATGCGCTTCCCACTGTTACGATTGTAGACATGCGTAAAGAATTTGAAAAAGCTAAAGGCTATACGCACTTTTCGGAATTGCTACTCAATCATCTCGAAAAGCGTCATCAACAAGGTGAACAAACGATTCTCTTTCTTAATCGACGTGGTTATCATACGTTACTGCGTTGTCAAGATTGTCAAAAAACCGTTAAGTGTGCGCATTGTGATGTCTCGATGACATTTCATTTGGGAGACAATTGTTTATCTTGCCATTTATGTGGTTATCAACTGAACCCCCCTCCTCGAGAGTGTCCCACTTGCAAAGGAAAAAATCCGCTGAAATTTCGCGGAGCCGGCACTGAACAAATTGAACGCGCTTTGCATGCGATTTTTCCTTCTATCCGCACGCTGCGCATTGATGCTGACACCACTAAACACAAAGGCAGCCACCAGAAGCTTTTACGCGATTTTGGAACAGGCAAAGCCGATGTGTTAATTGGTACGCAAATGATTGCCAAAGGACTGCATTTTCCGGAAGTGACCTTAGTGGGTGTTTTAAATAGTGATGCAGGGCTCAACATTCCCGATTTTCGCGCTTCAGAAACAGTGTTTCAGCTCATTACACAAGTCGCAGGGCGTGCAGGGCGTGGTGTGAGACCAGGTGAAGTGATTATTCAGACGGCTATCCCTGAAAATGCGACGATCCAATATGCAGCCAACCAAGATTATGTGGGCTTTTATCAAGAAGAAATTGCCATACGTGATTTATTTCGTTATCCCCCTTTCACTCATATGGCAAAACTGGTTTTCTCTGGAGAGCAGTCTACAATGACTCAGCAAGTCGCAGAACAAGTGCGGCAAGCGTTGATTCAACATTTACCTCCTCATTTTGAGTTTAATTCTGTGGTCCCTTGCGGTTATGCCAAAGTGAAGGATTTGCATCGTTATCAGTTCTTACTGCGGGGCCCCTCGCTTTATCCACTTAATGCTGCTTTGCAACAGATGCAGCAACAAAACCTGATTCCACGTCAGGTGCGTTTATTTGTGGATATTAATCCTTCTTCCACTTTTTTTTGATTTGATGATTCTAATCAATAAAATAATCTTGCAGCAAACGTAAACTTATCAAATTTCTTTAAATAATTCTTCTAAAGCTATTTGGTTAGTTATGATCTCCTCAGAATACATGGTTGGTTTTAGCCCGCATACAGTAATCATAGAAAGAAATAATTGTTTTTTTGTTCTTGTTTGTTTTCTGAAAATATCCATTTTTTTTAAAAGATTCTGAGCATAGGATTTATCAATCGCAAAAAGACTATCGGAACATTTAATTTCACAAATCGTAATCGCACCATCTGGACGATCGAATAGTAGATCAATTTGTGCTCCTTCTTGATCATCTTTAGATCTTGGAGAGTAGCGCCAAGTGCCTACAATTGAACCAAGATCAATATTTAACGCGTGGCGAATTTGATCAATATGCTTATAGCATATGGATTCAAACGCAAGGCCGGCCCAACCTTTCCAACCAGGTCGACTAGATTGAGACACCCAAAATCCTTGGTTGATTGCTTTCTTACTAATTGTCTTAAGATTTGGTTCAATCCAATGCAGATAAAAAAGACTATATTCATCATCAATTAGATAATAAATTCCCCTATCTTTATGTCCGTATGGGATTAAACTTGTAATAAATCCTGCTTCTTCTAGCTGATGCAACCGTCGAACCGTGCTTCCTCCATCAGGAAGTTTAGATTTCTTAATAAGCTCAGCTTGGCCTATTCCATAACGATGTTTAGCAATAGTTCGAATGAGATCCATATAAGGTTTTGCATCTTCAAAAAGAGATTCATAAAGTCTTCCAAACTCTTTTACCAAAGGACCATCATTTTGAAAGCAAAGTTCATCAATACATTGATGCGCTGAATGTCCTTTGCGTATAAAAGACCAATAGAGAGGAACACCACCAAGAACTATATAAAGATCGAGAATTTGTCGATGATTTAGGTAAATCTGATTTTCTTTTAAAAACATTTCTGCTTCATAAAGTGAAAATGGTTTTAGATGAATAGTACGAGTCACTCTGTTATGAAGTCCTCCCTTATTATTGATGATGTTTTCAATAATCCAAGAAGTAGCCGATCCGCAAATAATAAGTTTGAAGCGATTATCAAAAGCCCAATAACGATTCCAGTATAATTCCAGGGCAGTAAGGAGTTTAGAACGCGGCGTTGCCATCCACGGAAATTCATCAAAAAACAAAACAATTTTTTTCTCTTTTGAAATTTTGCTGATTGCTTGAGAGAGATCTTCAAAGGCATCTCTCCAGCGTGTTCGAGGAATAATCGATGCACCTTGGTAAAAAGTTACTCCTATTTGCTTCGCGAATTCTTCTAACTGTTCTTTTAAGGTACCTTTTTGAAGTCCTGTCACATGAAAAAATAGGCAAGGCAAGGAATCCATGAGATTTTTAATGAGATAAGTTTTCCCCACTCTGCGACGTCCATAAATGGCAATAAATTCCGACTTCTTAGATTCGGTAAGCTCCTTTAGTATTGCCTGTTCTCTTAAACGACCTATAATCTTCCCTTGAGAAGAGGTATTGGTAAGATTTTTTTTTGCCATTATATTCCTTTATTTGCATGTTCCGCTAACTTTACGTTTTTATATATGGCGGAACAAACTCAAATTCTGTCTTTAACCGCCGGTTTTATTTTTATCAAACCGGCGGATAAAACGCAAAATTATATTTCTTCCGCCAATTATAAAACATCTAAAGTTGGCGGAACACGCAAAAACAAAATTTCCTTGGAATTTTCAGAGAAATTAAACAGTTTAGCTACAATTTGTGGATACCAGTCCTTCTTCCACTTTTTTAATTTAAAACAACAAATTATTATAAAAACATTGCATTAAAAATTAATTATATGCAATAATTCCGTTATTCTTAATTAAAATATAGTATTATCTTAATAATAGGTTTAAATATGCCAGTTACACGCTCGCAATCCTCTGGAGAAAAATGGGTGATCACAGAGGTGGAAAGTAAAACTCAGCAAAATAATAAAAAAAGACCGCGCGGTCAATTAAGAGTGGAAAGTGGCGAGAAGTCTTGCGTAGATCTCACACCTACTCGCAAAAAAAGAAAAGATATAGAACTAGGAAAAGGTAAAGAACCGGAAGAAGAGAATTTACATTTTTTTAGCGGTTTACCTCAAGAAATATTAGAAAATATTTTTCAATATTTAAATATCCCCACGCTTTTACAACTTGATTGTGTCAGTAAAACTTTTGAAACAGATGCTTCAATTTCAGGTGCTTTATGCAAACGTTGGAAAGTGTTCCAAAAACAAAGACATCAAGGCTTATGGTGGCGATCTAATGCAGATAAAAAAAATCCGCATAAATGGAATTATTTTCTTAGCAAAGCGCTAGTTGATTATTTTCTAGCGAGGCAAGAAGGTATGCTTAAATGGCAATCCGTTGTAGGGAAAATTCACGTTTTCATCCAACATTGTCCCGCTTTTGTCGCTTGTGTTCAATTCGATTGCCAAACATCTGGGGTGCCTTTACCCGCTAATTTTCCATTAGCAGATCTCGAGAAAGACGATGTTGAACAAATTCTTGCAGAGGCTCAACATAAAGAGGCGCACGGCGAATTTCTCTTATCTATCTTGCCCTCCATCATTGAATATGAAAAAGCTATAATGGAATATCACCGCAGTCTCAAATCAAGAAGCAAAGAAAAAGTGAATGGCGCAGGCGTGATTAAACAAGCCGCTGACAAAAGAAAAGCTGCATTAGAAAAGCTAAAAGACGACTTTACTAAAGCTAAAAGAAAAAAAATACTGCTGGCAGAAGAGTTAGCCATGCACATTTTAGGAAATTTAAGAGAGTATAAGGTGTCGCCCAAATATTTTCTACCTGGAGTTTTACGAGCAGCCCAACAAAAAGATGAGAGGCCTTTACAACAATTTGTCACCTTATATCCTGAAAAAATAGAAGAATTTAAAAAGAAAGGTTACACCTCTGTTATTCTTGCTCAAGAACTCCCAAAGACGACGTGGACTTTTAACTCTAATTCTGAATTACATAACAGTCTCAATCAAGCTATAGAAGATCATCCTGAGTGCGCAACCGAAAAATCATTCGCTCAACTGATTTACCTTAAACGATGGTTAGCTACTGATTGTCTTCGACAAATGAACCATCTACAAAATCAGGGACGACAAGATTTAGCAATGCAAGCAGAAACACTCACTCAAGAAGCTAATCAGCTTTATGATCGATCACTTGCAACTTATCAAAAACAAGGACGCGCTGCTGCTTTTCTTTTGAGTCTAGGTCATGTTTATAACTCTTCTAAGAGTTTTGCAGAGGCTAATTCATATTATGATCAAGCATTAGCACTTTTAGACGAGCAAAATATAAGACCTTCTTTTGAAATATTAGAAAAGATAGCAGAGATTAAATTCATATTAAAGGATTGGCCAGCCTATGAGAAACTTATTTTAAAAATTATTCAAAGTACTTCTATCCCTCTTTATAATAAAACTGGGAATTTTGCAATTTATTACAATAGGTTAGCTAATTTAAAATATAACTCAAAAAATTGGGCAGAAGCCGATCATTATTGGGATGAAAAAGCTAAACACCGTCCTATTTTTTCTGTGGAAGATGTACGCAAACAAATTCTCGCTAATTATAAATTAGAAAATTGGCAAAAGATAGATCTTATAATTAAAAAACGAAAGCTGTACAACAACGGACAGTTCCATAAGGTTTTCATTTCCATCTTCGCTGTAATGGCTAAGCAAAAATTAGGAAATCGCAGTTCAAATTCAAAATTATATAAAACAATATTAGATAATATAGACGATTCTGAGTTAAATAAATATCTAAGTACAATACCCCCTGAATTTAAATTTTGGGAAATTGTCCTGACAGCAGCCAAAGAGCATCAACAGTGGAATGTTGCAGAAAATTGGTTGTGTATGTGTTCTAATTATTATCCTTCTATAGAGGAATGGTTAACTCACATGTTACCCGTAAAAGAACGGTTGTATCAAACAACAGATCAAAAAGAGGAGGCTCAACTTTTCTCTTTTCTTAGGAATATCGCACAATCGCATACAGATCAAACGTTCGTCGCTAATCATCAGCAAGAAATTGTTTCCTTACAATGTGCTTGCTGTGGACAAGATTGGCAAACTGCTAATCAAGCACTAGATCAATTGCTCCTCCATTATCAGGATCAAGAGATGCTAACAACCGATTTACTAAAGGCATGCGTTTATATTAAAAAACAAGCCGGTGAAGAAAGTGACTTTTTAGCATTTGAAGCTTTTCTGAATGGTATCGATACAATCCACGAACTCTCCCTAGCACAATGGCAACAAATGGATGCAACGGCAAACAGAGTCATGAACTTATATGATCCAAAGGAAACCGCTCCTGCTACTTGGCAACTGATACACACTTTAATTAAAAAGCAATTAAGCAAATTAGAAAATTCAAATAGACAAACAGATTCAAGCCTTAGATGAACCCGAGACTTGAAGTAAATGAAGTGTGCTAAAAAGAATGTCGTGACCAACCTGTTAAAGTGCTTGAGCTAACATTTAATGGACCAAGTGGACCTGCTGGACCTAGTAGACCTAATGGTATAGGTTCACTGTGTACATAGACTGTTTGCCATTTGTGCGGTAGCACTATCACTGCATTAGCCCAGACCGAGCGCGTTTAGCGCTCGTTCTGGGAAAAAAGCCATTCCATGAGCACTGCGGTTAGCAGTGCAACTATTCAGAGTCCGTGTAGCACTGCT
>JASBUW010000100.1 GCA_030147755.1 Parachlamydiaceae bacterium | reverse complement strand
TTAAATTTTAATAAATTATTTATATTTGTTTAAATTTTAAATAATTTAAAAAATGATTTATTTGTTTAAAAATTATCGACATGTATTTATAATAATATTATGGTGAGTAATGGTGTCTTATTAATTAAGAGGGTATATTATGTCCGATGATTTAAATATGAGAGTATCAGGAAATAACGCCAACGCTTACAATGTCAAGACGCATGAGGAGGAAGCTGCACCACAGGCAACAGTAGAGGAAATAAGGGACGAAATAGAGAAAGACTTTCAATCAGCTATGGCATCCAAAGGTGCTTTTACAGAGGATCAGCTCATTAAGTTCATCAAAGATGCCTTAAAACTTAATTTAAATGCAGAAGATAAGACGGCTTTTGTGAAAAAGCTGTTGAGTGAAGCGAAAGCAAATTCTTTTTTAACAACTCCTGAAGCACAAGCGTCTTTAAGCTATGCAATTGAGAATGCAGATGTAGACCGAAAAGTCTTATTAAATGTTTTGGATACAGATACAAGGATGTCTTTTGCGATGTCTGTTGATGTATCTACTCAAGCATACGAGCTTGTACAATCCATGGGAGAAGGCGCGCTAAGTTTGGATGATTATAAAGCTAAGTGGCAGGCTCTGGCTGACTTATTTGCACCTGATTCTATACCTATAGAGTATGTTAAAAAACTTTCTGAAGTTATTTCAAAACGCGGGTATGTAGAAACAGAAATTTTGGAAGATCTCATAAAAAAAATGGATGAGTTTTTGAATTCAAGTGCTTATTCGGATGAACAGAAAGCAGAGTTAGTCAATATAAAAATAGATTTTATAGCAGAGCTTTTCGAGAGTTCACTTTCTGATAAGTATGATCAATTTCTTATCGACCAGTATAAATCTACTTATGACTATATTAAAGGCACCTCGCTAGATTTTGATACTAAAATAGAAACCTTAGAAAAACTAAGAAACCTAGTCTCAGAGCATCTGGCAGATTTAATAGGACTTAAATCACCACTCTTAGAATATATAAAGAAATTACAATCAATACAGAAGGAAATACTCACTGACCGCATCAATTTATCTAATAATTTAACATTAGAAGAATTGATAAAATTCTACGAGTATTTACTCAATTCGAATCCATCTCCGGAAGAGAGAGTAGAAATAGATAAAATCATGCTTAATCGATTAGATGCTTTAGGCTCCTCTTCAACAAATGCAGAACAACTTCGCCAAAAAATTGTTTCAGATCTTCTTTCTTTACCTAGTACGAGTGAGATAAATGAATTAATTAAGAATCAAATTGATAAATTAGGGATAGACTCTCTCACAGCACTATATGACGATTTCAAGAAGTCGAATCCTTCTTCAGACAGAAGACTTGAAATAGATAAATTTCTTATCAATCGACTAGATACTTTGGGCTCTGCAGCAGGAGTAGAAAAATTGCGTCAGAAAATTGCTTCAGATCTTCTTTCTTTACCTAGCACGAGTGAGATAAATGAATTGCTGAAGAGTCAAATCAATCAATTAGGAATAGATTCTCTTACAGCTTTATATGACGAATTTCAGAATGCGAGTCATTCTTCAAGTAAAAAACTTGAAATAGATAAGCTCATCCTCGATCGATTAGATGCTTTAGGTGTTTCAACAGCAGTAGATGCACTGCGTGGAAAAGTTGTTTTAGATCTTTTGGCTTTACCTACCAGCGCTGAGACAACAGCATTGCTTAATAGTCAAATTAGTCGATTAAGCATCAACGCTCTAATCGCGATGTATGACGATTTCAAAAATAGGAATCTATCTCCGGAAAAACGACTTGAAATAGATAAGCTCATGATTGATCGCTTAAATGTCTTAGGCTCTGTACCAGGATCGGCAAATCTTCGCCAGAAAATCGTGTTAGATCTGCTTTCTTTACCAGTGACAAGTGAGACGAGTGAATTATTGAAAGGGCAAATTAATCAATTAGATGCAGAAACTCTTGCATCGATCTATGACACCTTCAAAAAATCAAATCCTTCTACGGACAGGCAGCTTGAAATAGATAAGATGATTCTTGGTCGATTAGATGCCTTAGGTTCTGCTGGAGCGGCTCAAACTCTTCGCAAGAAAATGATTTTAGATCTTTTGGCTTTACCTAGCACGAGTGAGATAAGTGAATTACTTAAAAATCAAATCAATCAATTAGATGTAGCCTCTCTAAAATCGATATATGAAGATTTCAAAAAGACAAATCCATCTAAAGCTAGAAACTATGAGATATCTGCCTTTATTCTTAACCGACTAGAAGCTTTCAATTCGTCAACGGAGGTGGACGCTCTACGTAACACAATGGTACAGGATTTGATCACGATGCCTAGCGATGCCACTTTCAATGATTTTGTTCATCGACAGGATGAGTTAAGAAACATGAAAGTCTCTGTAGCTACTAAAAATATGCTCGTAGACAAATTCAGAAATATGATTAAAGACGAACTAATTAAAAATTATTCTAAGTACTCTCCAAATGATCGAAAGAATTTAACAGATTTAAGCAATGGTGTCGAGTTCATGTAAACCAAGAAGGATTTTACTGTTGCTTTTCGCAACATAAAATTGGGGTATTTTTATTAAAAAGATTTAACAATCAATAAGTCCTTTCTATCTTGCTGCTTGCGATCTTGCTCATCCTGTTTTCCTTTTAAGGAAAGAACAGGATATGCGGGATCGCAAACGGCAGACATCTGAGAGTTACCAAAAACAGGGACGTCTTGCTATTTTCCTATTTGCTCTAAGTAAAGTTTTTATGAGCAAAGCTAACGGTTGTCGAGCTGAGAAATATTTTTGGCAGGCTTTAAGCATTTTAAAGGAGCAAAATGAAGGACAACCTCTAAAACAAATCTTTAGCTGTTTTGATATCTAGCGCGATTTGTTGACGCAAGGCTTCTGCATTTTCAAATTTTTGCTCAGGCCGAATAAAGTGCTTAAAAATGACTTCTAAAGAGCTATCATAAAGATCTTCTTTTGAAGAGAGAAGATGCACTTCTAAAAGAGGAGGCGCCTCTTCTCGGATTGTAGGCGCAATGCCTAAGTTGGCAATGCCGGGTAGCCAGGTTTGGCCTTTACGCACTCGAACGGCGTAGACACCAAATGGAGGCAGGCATAGATTACCCACATCTAAATTAGCTGTGGGATATCCCAACAGCTTGCCTTTGCCTTGTCCTTGAATCACAGGCGCATAAATGGAATAGGGACGATCTAGTAAGGTCTCGACAAGTTCTAAGTCTCCTTTCTGAAGAGATTCGCGAATACGGGTGCTAGAAACAGGCTGACCTTCAAAGCGGTATTCTTCTAGATAATGCACCTGAAATCCCCATTCTTCACCAAGCATTTGCATCATGGATCGATTTCCTTGGCGATCGCGTCCCAGTGTGGCATCATGGCCAAGCACAAGATGTGAAAAAGGAATAAATTGACGCACGCGTTCAATGAAAGAGGCAGCGCTGTGTTGAGCCAAGTAACGCGTAAAAGTTAAGAGATAAAGCGTATCAATGCCTGCTTCTTCAAGCAGAGCCAGTTTATGGGGCAAAGTGCAGAGAAAACGGGTAGGTTGAGTAGGTCTTAATACCTCAGAAGGATGGTTGCGAAAAGTGATGACGATTTGCTTACCTTCTGCACCGGTTAAGGCGCGCACACGTTGCAGGACAGCGCGATGTCCACGGTGCATGCCATCAAAGTTGCCAATAGTGAGGACAAGAGAGTGAGAGGAATTTGTCAGTTGTTCTAGCTGTTCGTATAGTTGCATGAATTGCTCGCATAGAGTAGGAGTTTAAAGAACCAAACGACCATAACGACAGAAACGACTTTAACGACAACGACAAACGACAAAAAAGACTAGTATAAGTTCAGTGTGTGCATAAAAAGACTATTTGCCCTTTGTGCGGTAGCACTCTAACTGCATTAGCCCAGACCGAGCGCGTTTAGCGCTCGTTCTGGGCTAATGCAGTTAGAGTGCTACCGCACAAAGGGTAAACAGTCTTTTTATGCACACAGTGAACGATTACAAGGACTAAAGTCGTTATTGTCGTTTGTCGTTGTCGTTAAAGTCGTTTCTGTCGTTATGGTCGTTTGTCGTTTATATTGTTAACCTTCATATTTCATGAGCTTGCTTTGCAAATCAAATGAGGAAGATTGCAAGGCTTCTTCATTTATACAATTTTCAATATTAAAAACGCCACTGCGCGTGCGTCTTAAATTCGTTAAATGTGCGCCGCATCCCAAATGAAGGCCTAAATCGTAAGCTAGGCTACGGATATAGGTCCCTTTGCTGCATGTCACCCGTAAATGAAGATAGGGATAGTGATAATCTATCAACTGTGTGTGTAAATTCACTTTAACAGGCTGTCTCTCAATTTCTTGTCCTTTACGCGCTAATTCATATAACTTCTTGCCCTGAATTTTTTTTGCAGAATACATGGGGGGGACTTGCTCGATTTCACCTTGAAAATAGGTTAAAGCTTCTTGAATCTGTTCAAGGGCGGGAATTACCGGAGATTGAGCGATCGTTTGCCCTTCACAATCATAGGTATCAGTCGTGATACCTAAGAAAACTTCGGCGACATATTCTTTGTCTGAACTGAGGAAACGATCGGATAAACGCGTGTAGTTGCGTCCAATCAGCATGACCATCACACCTGTTGCAAAAGGATCTAAGGTGCCGGCATGCCCAATTTTTTTTACACCTAAGCGTTTGCGTAAGGTATGAACGAGGCTAAAAGAGGTACGTCCTTTAGCCTTGTCGATGAGTAAAATGCCTTCAGGAAGATTAAGAGGAGGTGTCGTCATTCTCTTCGAAAGGTGCGCGTGATTCTCGTTCTTCGCTAATTTGGCCTAGCAATTCTTCAATACGCATATGTTTGTCGACACTATCGTCTAACTTAAAAGTGAGAGCGGGAAAATAACGCATGACCACTTTATGCGAAGATTGCACGGCAATAAAGCCTGCAGCTGAGTTAAGCGCTTGAATGGTTTCTTCTTTATCTTGTTCTGTTCCAATCACGCTAATAAAGACTTTGGCATAATGCAAGTCTTTGGTGATTTGCACACGTGTGACAGTCACAAGTTCCGTGACGTGCGGGTTGCGCACGTCACGTTTAATGACTTCTGAAATGACTTCTTTAAGAAGCGAATTTAATCGATCAGTTCGTTTTACAGCCATAATATTACAGTTCTTGAGAGATATAGGTGATTTCATAAGCTTCTAAGATGTCACCTTCTTGAACATCTGAGAAATTACTTAAAAGGATTCCGCATTCTAATCCTTTTTGAACTTCGCGCACGTCTTCTTTTACGCGTTTAAGGGAAGCAATCGATCCTTTCCAAATCACTTCTTCCCCACGACGAACACGAATGTGGTTACTGCGATGGATAGATCCTTCCGTCACTTGGCAACCGGCAATCACTCCTGTATGAGAAGATTTAAAGGTGGCTTTTACGAAAGCTTTTCCTTTTTCAGTTTCCTGTGCAATTTTCTCTAGCAAGCCTGCCATGACCACTTTGATGTCATCGATGGCATGATAAATAATATTATGCATACGCACTTGTACTCCTAATTGCTTGACAAGTGGTTCTGCATGGCTTTCGATTTGTGTGTGGAAACCTAAAATCACGGCTTTTGAAGCAGCTGCTAATTGCACATCAGACTCTGTGACTTCACCCACACCATGGAAAATGATGTTGAGATCTGCTTTATCTGATTCAATTTTGAGTAAAGCAACTTTCAGCGCTTCTAGCGATCCTTGTACGTCTGCGCGTAAAACGAGATTGAGGATTTTCTTGCCTGTAGGTGTTGACGCTTGCTGGAACAAGTTTTCCATGGAAGTTTTCTTTTTCTGCTGCAGCAACAAATTAGATTGACGCAACCCTTCCGTACGCGCTTCTGCAATTTCACGTGCTTCTCTTTCGCTCTTCACGACAATAAATTCTTGTCCTGCTTCAGGCAATCCTGATAATCCGGTAATTTCTACTGGAGTAGAAGGACCCGCTTCTTGTAACTCTTGGCCAAATTCGTTGTGCATCGTTTTTACACGACCCCACCAATGACCGAATACAAGGGCATCTCCGCGACGCAACGTTCCATTCTGGATTAAGAGGGTAGCGACGGCTCCCATTCCTTTATGCATTTCTGATTCTAAGACAGTCCCACGTGCTCTTGATTGAGGATTGGCTTTTAATTCCAAAACTTCTGCTTGTAGAGCAAGCATTTCTAAAAGTTCAGGAATCCCTTGCTGAGTGACAGCTGAACAATTGACTGTGATGGTTTGACCGCCCCAGCTTTCAGGCAAAAGATCTTGCTCGGCAAGTTGACGATAGACATTTTCAGCATTAAAGTTAGGTTTATCGCTTTTATTGATGGCCACGACGATAATCACTTTAGCGGCTTTCGCATGTTGAATCGCTTCAATGGTTTGTTGTCTTAAACCCTCATCACCGGCCACAACGAGCACGACGATATCGGTGACATCTGCTCCGCGTGCACGCATGGCAGAAAAGGCTTCGTGACCAGGAGTATCCAAAATGGCAATATCCCCGACAGCCGTATGGCAGCGGAAAGCTCCAATGTGCTGCGTAATGGCACCTGCTTCTCCGGCAGCGCGATTGCTCTTGCGAATGGCATCAATCAAGCTGGTCTTGCCATGGTCTACGTGACCCATAAAAGCGACGACAGGTGGACGCAATTGCAATTGATCAGCTGCTGTTTGAGTAAGCTCTTCTTTGATGGTTTTATCTGTAATTTGAATACGTTTTTCTTGTGTGGTATCGATAGAAATTTCGCACCCAAATTCTTGACCTAAGAGCTGAATGGTGGTTTCATCTTCTAGGATGTCATTCAAAGTAACGACCATCCCTTGCAGAAACAATTTTCCCACTAATTGCGAAGCCTTCAATTTCATTTCGGATGCTAAATCTTTAATAGAAATGGGGAGACGAATGGTGAGGGCAGTGGGACGGATCGTCGTATCTTCTTGTATTTGTATACGTTGACCTTTACGACGCTTACGCCATTGTTGGTCCTCATCAGAAGTACGTAAACCTTGCCGATCGCGTGCATCAAATCGACTAGATTCTTGACGGCGAGCAGGCTTGATATCACGAAATTCTTTAAATTTAGCGGATTTAGCTCCCTTGCGCTCTTCCTCTGCACTTAATTTTTCTTCTTCAGCAGTTTTGGGTTTATGCGGTTTTGATTTCTGCTTTTCTTTTTCGCTTTCTGTTTCTTTTGCAGATGGAGAAGTGGGTGCAGGCGTAGGCGCTGAACGAGCAGGAGGAGGAGATTTCGCTCTGATATAATCTTTAATATGTTTGCCTGTAGGCCCAAGTTTGTCTCGAGGCTCTTCTTTAGGAGCAGGAAGAGGCTCTAATGGCTGGGGCTGTGCCTGTGTGATAGGCTCTTGTCTGAGTGGCTGTTTCTGAGGCGGAGGCTCTTCTTCTTGGAGAGATTCAGAAGGTGTGACAGTTTCAGTAGGAGGAGGTTCTGCGACGCGGAAAGAAGTTTTGGTTTCCGGTTCAGAAAGATCCCCAAAAATTTCCTGTCTTAATTCTGCACTGGTTTTCATGCGGACAGGTGCAGGTTCTTCTTCTAAAGAAAGAGAAAATGCTTCTTTGGATTCTTGAGTTTTAGTTTCTTCAGTGGAAGTAGATTCCTCTGATTCGACCAATTCTTTAGGACCGGCTTCTGTTTGAGGTTCGGCAAAAGCAGATTTAGAGCGGGCGCGAATACGAGGAGCCTCTTCTTTGGGTAATTCTTCTCCTTCGGCTTTTGCGGCTTTAGGAGCTGGCTTAGCGGGAGATTTGAGAGAAGCGGATTCTTCTTCTTTTTTCTTTGCTAATTTGCTTTTTAACCCACTCAGATTAATGGCTTCTGCGATTTGGGTGTTTTTAATGTTTAACTTAAGATTCTTAGCCAACGCTCTATATCCTTTGTTTTCTAATTTGTTCTAAAATTTTATTTGCCAATTCTAAGCTAATTCCGGGAATAGTCACGAGTTCTTCTGGAGTTGTTTTGAGTAAAGAGCGTAAGGTTGCTTCATATCCTTTCATCTGCAGGTGCTCAGAAATATGGTCAAATATTAAACTGTTAACCCCTTCGATAGCTGTCAAAGGCTCATCGAGAGTAGGATCATCAGTCGATGCTAATTCATGACGTTGGATCGCCATGGTACGGTTGTAATCTGTCATGCGCTGCACTTCTAACTCATAGCCAATCAAACGGCTATTGAGGCGCGCATTCATACCTTTTTTGCCGATGACTGCTGCAAAATCATCGTCATCAACAACAATAGAAATCACTTTGTCGTCTTCGTTCAAGCTAATTTTACGGATCTCAATGGGAGATAATGCGTTTTGCAAGAGCTCAATGGGATCTGCAGAATAAGGGATAATATCGATCTTTTCGTTGTGTAACTCCCGGACAATGTTTTTAACTCGATTTCCACGCATACCTACGCAAGCACCTACAGGATCCACTTTAGGATCTGTAGAACGCACAGTCAATTTTGTACGATAGCCCGCATCGCGCACAATTTTATCAATGATAATCGTGCCATCACTCGCTTCAGGAACTTCTTGAATCAAAAGTTGACGCACAAATTCGGGATGACTGCGCGACAAAATAACTTCAGCTCCCCCATTTTCTGTATCTTTCACTTCTAATAAAAGAGCCAGAACTTTTTCACCGACTTGATATTTTTCAGTTTTAGGGTATTCGCGTGTCGGCATAATCGCTTCCACTTTACCCAAGTCAATAATTAAATTAGAGCCTTTAACAAAGCGTTTAATTGTCCCTGAAATGAGCTCGTTGGCACGATGACGATACTCTTCATAGATGACATCTCGTTCTGCCCCTCTTAACTTTTGCGTAATAATTTGTCTAGCTTTTTGTGCAGCAATGCGTCCAAAATCTTTAGGGGTGACCACCACATCAATAAATTGTCCAATTTCGCAGTCAGGATCAATTTCGCGTGCGGCTTCTAAAGAAATTTCTTGTGATGCCACTTCGACGTCTTCTACGATCTCTTTTTCGCAATAAACTTCAATATTGCCTGTTTTAGGATGAATGGTAACGGTAACATTAGAAGCGCCAGAAACACTTTTACGAGCTGCTGCTTGTAAAGATTCTTCGATCGCGCTAATCACAACTTCACGTTTAATGCCTTTTTCTCTTTCTAAATACTCAAAGATAGCAATCAGATCTTTATTCATGCTTGATGCCTCTAATATCTATAATATTTCTCATACCTTTATGACTATTTTCTTTAATAAGAAAATGTTAGGACTTAATTTAATCGATTTTATTCTGTCGCTACTCAGATAGGGATTAAAAACTCAACACAAAGAGACAAAGGCACAAAGGCTCAAAGATTTTAACAAATATAAGGATAAGTAAATCTTTTTTTTGCTTCTTAGTGTCTTAGTGTCTTTGTCTCTTTGTGTTGAACTTTTAATCCCTATCTGAGTAGCGACAGAATAAAGTCATTTAAATTAAATCCTCAGATGGCAAAAGACCTCCCATAAGGAGGTCTTCAAAAACTTCTATCTGCATTGCTCCAAAGAGAAAATTAGATAGACTCTCTAGATTCTTCTTCTTGTTCAGAACCTGCGTGTTCTTCATCTTGAGAATCATCTTTGTCTTGATCATCTTTCTTGCGGCGTTTCGCTGGTGTCACAACAATATCGTCACGATTATATTGATTTTGGTCAATTAAATATTCTTTAATCGAAAGAGCGATTTTTTTGTGCTCAGGATCTAATTTAATGACTTTTGCTGTCACTTCATCCCCTTTAGACACCACATCTTCCACTTTGCCAAATGCTTGGTCCGAGAGCTCTGTGACGTGAATCAATCCTTCAATGCCGCTGTCTAGCTCAACAAATGCACCAAACGCAGTGATTTTGGTCACTTTGCCTTTGACTAAGCTGCCCACTGGCATGATTTTTTCAATCGATTCCCATGGATTTGTGCTCAGTTGTTTCACACCTAAAGTGATTTTTTTGCTTTCTTTGTCTACAGAAAGGATCACAGCATCTACGACATCGCCTTTGCGCAACACTTCTGATGGATGAGACACTTTCTTGATCCAGCTTAAATCAGAAATATGAATTAAGCCTTCGACACCCGGCTCTAATTCAACAAAAGCGCCATAGTTGGTTAAGGTACGGATTTCTGCTTTAACATTGTGTCCAACAGGATATTTTCTTTCAACATCATCCCAGGGGTTATGCTCAGTTTGTTTAATGCCCAATGAAATTTTGCCTTCTTCTTTCTGTACGGAGAGGACAATCGCTTCAACTTCATCGCCTTTTTTAACCACTTCGCTTGGATCTGTGATGTTTTTCACCCAAGACATTTCAGAGACGTGAATGAGACCTTCAATGCCTGGTTCAATTTCAATAAAGGCGCCATATGGCAAGAGATTGACAATTTTGCCTCTGACACGTGTTCCTGGTGGATATTTTTGCTCAATTTGATCCCATGGATTTGGTCCTTTTTGCTTCAAGCCAAGTGCCACGCGGCCTTTGTCTTTGTCCACGCTGAGGATCATCACTTCGAGTTTTTGACCCAATTGCACCATTTCAGATGGATGCTTAATACGCTTCCAAGTCATATCAGTAATGTGTAATAAGCCATCAATGCCATCTAAATCTAAGAACACACCGAAATCGGTAATATTTTTGACGATGCCTTCGCGGATATCGCCTGGTTGAATGTGCTCAAGCACTTCTGCTTTCTTAGAAATGCGCTCAGCTTCCAATAGCTCACGACGTGAGACAACCACGTTTTTGCGATCAATATTAATTTTGAGGATTTTGAATTCGTAAGTTTTGCCGATGTAATCATCCAAATTCTTAATGCGCTTATTGTCAATTTGCGAACCTGGCAAGAAGGCTTCCATGCCAATATCGACCATTAAGCCACCCTTCACTTTACGTAAGACGCGTCCTTTTACAATTGAACCTTCTTCGCAATGCTCCAGGATGTATTCCCATTGACGGAGGCGTTCTGCTTTTTCACGTGAAAGCACAATTTGTCCATTGTCATCTTCCGCTTGGTCAAGAAGGACTTCGACTTCTGCATCGAGATAAACTTGAGATGGATCGGAAAATTCTTCGATAGGCACTAAGCCTTCAGATTTTAAGCCGACATCGACGACAACGTGATCTTTTGTGATTTCAACAATTCGTCCTTTCAGAATGCTTCCAGGAACCATAGAAGCGATTTCTTCTGTTGGAGCAGCTTCACTTTGCGTTAAAAGGTTTTTAAAAATTTCTGCATCTTTTTCTTGGAATTGTACATCGTCAACAATGTTACTATCATTCCAAGTGTGTTGTGGGTGTTTAGACATTTAAAGGTTTCTCCTATTTTCATATAATGCAGATAGGTTAGCAGATATAAGTGAAAAAAAGCAATCAAAAGAGTGGAAATTTGTAAGAGATTCTTAACGAATTATGTGCGGCTCTTGTATTAGCATTTGCTAAACTCCATGAGAATAATTTGAGTTCTCTGATAGAGAACTCAGACCTAAGTGTAAGCCAAGCCGAATTTTACTTAAGAACTGTGCGCCTTTCCATGTTTCATTAGTGGGATGTGGCAAATGCTATTTTTATTTAACTATTTTCTATATTAAGATAATTTTTCATTACGTAAATCTTTGAAAAACAAATTATTTATAAAATTGTAAAAATTTGTTTGTGTAATAAAATTTTTTGATATTGTGTTTTATTTTGATTTTTGTTTAAATATTGCTCTTTTAGTCTTTTTAAATATAAAAATAAAAAAGGATTCCTCATGTCTTCACCACAAATGCAAAGTATTTCGTCGGCATTAAATGGCTATAAACCAAGTGAATGTGAGTTAAATCAAGAAACGAAACAAGAAGAGCGAATAGAACTGTCGGATCAAGAGCAAGAAACAATAACGAATAAAATAAGAGCTCTTTATCAAGAAAAAGTAAGTTTTTTAAATTTATTTTTATCAAAAAAATTAGTTTGTTCAAAAGATAAATCTTTGAAAATAGATCTGGAAAATTTAAATAATTTAACTGAGCAAGCTTTAAAGATTTTAAGAGACGAAACGCTGAATACCATCTATCCTGTTGAACAAGATAAAACGTCTTATTGTTTATTAACTAGAACAAAACCAGATCTATCTTATTGCTTACACTTGTTTAAAATTCCTAAAAAGAGTGAAAAAAAAGCAAGGTCTTGGACGTCAGCACAGTTATTATCTGAAGGAAAAATGGGATATCTCCGGATTACAAGTAATTCTCGAGGTTTATTTGATCCTCAACACAATCAAACCATGTTTAAGGCACTCTATGGTGAGCAATATCAAGGCTTGCTTCCAACCATTTATTTTTCTGCAGATAAAAAAATATGCTATCAAGTCAATGCTAGTGCTTGCGTTTCATTAAAGGAGTATCTCAAAACAACAAGCTGTTTATCGAGGGGGAGTAAAATAAGAAAATTACTAAATGACTTATTCGAACAAATTCATAATTTCCATAAACGGGGTTACGTTCTGCTAAAATTTGGAATGGACAATTTCTATATAGAAGGACACAAGCCGATTTTAATCGATTTTAGACATGCATGCAAGTTACCTCAAGAGCAACAAGATGAGAAACTTTCTAAATCTAAGACTCACAAAACAATCTTAAATTTAAGCGTATTAAGTCCATATGAGTCTCATTCACATTCAAAATTGATACAAAATGATTATGCTTGGCTAGCTTACCTTATTGCTTCTGCTATTGGATTGGTAAAGGAGAAAACAACGGAAAAACAAAAAGAGGGTAAAGCAAAAACTTATTCTATCACATTACACACCTATTCAAATAAATTGAATAACTTTATCGGATTTTTAGCTGATGCAGAGCAGAAAATTACGCCAGAGGAATTCGATAAATATGTTACAAATCACAACATTCCAAGAGAAGTAATAGATTTTTTAAAGACGCGGGCAATATATAGAGCAATTTAGCGCAGATCGAAATCAAATTGACTCAGCTTCGCGATTCCTGTAAGATAGATGCACTTATCAAATAAAAATTTGCCAATCTTAACCATCGATTTTGCATGAGCGTTCTTGTGATGAAATTTGGCGGAGCCGCCGTGGCGACGCCTCAACACTTTTCTCAAATAGCAGACCTTATTATTGCACGACGACAAGAATTTGCTAAAATTGTTGTTGTAGTCAGCGCAATGGGTAAAACCACTGATCAATTGATTCAATTAGCACAAGAAGTGCATCCACATCCGCCTCAAAGGGAATATGACATGCTCATCAGCGTGGGTGAACGTATTAGCATGTCGTTACTTGCGATGGCTTTATGTCGTAAAAATCAAGCGGCTGTCAGCTTTACAGGTAGTCAAGCAGGCATTGTGACGACTCCAGATCATGCCAATGCGCAAATTTTGGATGTGCGTCCGCATCGTGTGATGGACAATTTGGAACAAGGCAAAATTGTCATTATAGCGGGTTTTCAAGGCGTCAGCGAAGCAAAAGAGATTACGACATTGGGCAGAGGGGGATCTGACACGACTGCGGTGGCCCTTGGAGTGGCATTAGGAGCCCAAAAAGTCGAATTCTATAAAGATGTACCGGGAGTTTTCGATCAGGATCCCAAGCAAAATGAATGCGCGCACTTTTATCCTCATTTAAATTATCAAGCAGCGTTAGACATTGTCAATCAAGGAGCAAGGATTTTGCATCCTCGAGCTATTCAATTAGCTGCAAAAAATTACTTGCTTTTACATGTCCGTTCCTTTATGCCTTTGCATCAAGATCATTCAGGAACTCTAATTTTTGATGAAACGACAAGCCAAGTAAACAGGCCTTTATACGAAATAAGCGAACGGGTTGAAGTAGATTTATGCCAAACTCTTTAACGATTACAACTTTATTTGAACCTTCCGATTGTGAAGCTTATGCGGAAGAAAATTTAAATCACCAGCTTTACCGAGATGTGATCCTTCAGACATTGAGAAAAATTTTACCTGCTCATTTCTTTGAGAAGAAAGAGACGGAAGAAGCGACTTATTATCATCAAAAAAATCTTTTACAGCAAATCATTCCCCTAATTACATGCTCGGAAATACAACAGTTTCCAGGCGCTTTATCTTTTTTTGTTCTTTCTAAGCATCGGCCTAATTCATTTCGCTTTTTCTTTGAGATGATTAGCCGTTGGTTAACACCTGGACGGCAACTTAACGTGGTACTGGCTTATGCGTCTGATTTTCGACTCACGCATTTAGGGGATGACGTCTATACCATTTGTGAAGTGCGCATTAGTTTAGAGAGTGCAATTGATTTAGAAGAGATTCAACGCCATTTTCCTTTGCTTGGCAATGAAATTGCTTTGGGTATTCACTCAGAATTCTATGCACAACGCATTTTGGCAAGTAAAGGCATGACAGTTGAAGATAAGATTAGCACTATTCAAGATTCAATTGCTTTTCTTATGAAGCGCTTTCCACAGGTGTATGACCGCGAATTTTTTACAGAGATGCAGCATATTTTAGTGACCTGTCGCGAGGGATTTAAAGCAGAGCGGCAACCGCGTCATTTGAGTCGCATGATTGGGATACAATATTTATTCCGTCAGAATATTAAAGAAGCGGTGAAGAAAAATGCGCAACGGCGTTACTTAAATTTGAAAATTTTTCGTGCTTTTATTCAAACTCCGGTGGGGCGTAAGCGTGTTCTTAGTCTATTGGTTGGGGTTAATTTTTTCCGTGATCAAGAAACTTTTGGAGAAAAAAACCTTCTCAAAGCCATTCAACATTATATTCCTGCTGCTGTGTCTGTGGAAGGTTCTTTCTTTGTCAATAAACGATCGGATCATATTTGTAACTCTTACTTAGAGATTGAAAAGAAAGATGGGAGCGATTTTAGCAATGCCGAGATTCGTACTTTGCGTCGTGAGCTGCCGGCTAATCTCAAGAATCGTATCGAACATCGTTTATATCCTGTCTTTATGCCACGTAATGAAGAAGAGGTGATGCGCAATATTCTCATTTTGACGCATCAATTGAAATATGTGCGAGATATTCCGCAAGTGTTGATCATGTTTGATGAACAAGCCTATGCGCATCTTTATTTTACCATTATTCTTGTGCGTGTGTTAAAACCGGAAAGTCGTCCTATTGCTGAGATTTTTAAGCAAACGGACACAACTTTTGAATATTTAAATGATCGTACGAAGATCATGGGATACATTCGTAAAAAATATGCCAAAGAAGCGTCTGTTTTTCGCTTAAAAATGCCTAAAGAGTGCTTTTTGCGTGCGGATCATTCTATTGATTTATATAAGGCGCGCCAAACAGTTGTCAATGAATTAACGCATCTTTTAGGAGAAATTCGCGACTACAATGGAGGCATGATTTCTAAACAACATGAGCTTTTATTGGCCATTCAAAGGCAATTAGCAGATGTCAAAGGCTATGATGAGTTGTTGTTGGAAAACTTTTTCTATTCTCTAGCTCCTGTGGTGGTGAGAGCGCTTTTAGATCCCAAAGCCTTTAAAACTTTATTTCTCATGCTCAATGAAGGTATTCAAGCATTTAAACATGAAGGCTATTATTTGAAGTTTTACACAGAGCCTTATCATGTGTTTGCTTTAGTGATTGTAGAAGATATGCAACTGAAAGAATTGCTTAATCGCGCGTTGCAAGATTTGCATATTCCTGCAACGGAACTCGCTTATGCGCATGTCAAAACACATGGCTCCATGTGTTTAGGCTATATTTGCTGCGCACGCGATCTTCACAAAAAAGAGCAATTTTTCCAAGTTATTGAACAAGTGTTGATGACATGGGACCAACAAGGGCAGTCTGTTGTCAATAAATAAGGCTCTTTTTAATAATTTTTCATTTCTTTTAATCTGCTTTGCACTCGCTGAGCTTCCTGTATGCAACCTAATTTT
Source organism: Parachlamydiaceae bacterium (assembly GCA_030147755.1). Lineage (GTDB taxonomy): Bacteria > Chlamydiota > Chlamydiia > Chlamydiales > Parachlamydiaceae > JASBUW01. Next base: position 16,446 of record JASBUW010000100.1, on the reverse strand, counting down.
AATAAAGTAGCGTGCAAGAAGGATAAATCACTTTTCGAAATAGACGTTAAACGATTCATAAGATATTGCACAATATCAGGAATAAGAGACAGGTCATCGCCATTTTTTGTGGGCATTTGAGCAGCCATTTCAAGTACGCGGATGAGTTCGCGTGGATAAATTTTTGTGAAAAATAGACAGCCATTTTCTTGCGGCTGTGAAATTTGTTCTAAAAGAAATTGAAAACGCAGTTGTAAATCTTCTCTAGGATTGGCGGTGATTATTAATGCATGCAATAAATTAATCTGCTCCCACATCGGTAAATTTTGATCGTCTAATATTGTATAAGCTTGTGGAAGCAATTTTTCTGGAAAAAAACGGCAAGCTTTAAAATGATGGCAAGCGATAATTAAAGAAGGCATATCCAGCGTAACAGCTGCAAGCTCTTCTTCAAGCTTATTTAATAATTCCACTGCTTCTAGATGATCAGAGTAAAGAGCAAGTCCCATGATCAAGTCAATTTTTTCTTGTATGGAAAATTGATGAATGTCTTTTAGAGCCATTTCAAATAGCAAGTCACTGAGTAGACCTTGGAATTTAAGTTGATGACAAACTTTTAATAAACACCCTATGCCTTGTGGTTTAAGTTCTGCTTGCAGCGCTTCTCTTTTCTGTCCGTTTTGTATAAGGCAGTCTGTGTAAGCTTGAAGAAGAAAACGAACTTGTGAAAAATTTAACAATCTTCTTGCTCCATCGATGAGCATATATATTTCTTGTGGAGAAAAATCAGAAATATTGCGCAAAGCATTATTTAAAATCCAGTGAGCGAGCTTTGGTGTTCTGTTTAAATCTAATTGTGCAGCTGCTTGCGAAATTTGAGCACACTGACCGGCAGGGCATAAGGGAATACTCTCAAGCAAACAGTTAAGAGTAATAGGTGCGATTTTTTTATGCGTACTTTTTGAGTTAAGAGTTGTTTGGCTGATTTGAACGAGTTGACGTGTCCATAATGCCCAATGCCCAGGTGTCCAATAGACATGTTTGCTTTCTTCCAAGTAAGGGCGTTGAGCTAGTCTTAGCAACTCTTGCGAAGTGGTGGCCGCTTTAATTATCCCTCCAATTCGGTTGTAATATTCTTGTTGTTCAGAAGATGAAATAGGTGGATTGATGACCCGATTTCTCCTGTACGGAGGAATATATAATTCTTTAGAAGAAGGTTGAACATTCATAGAAGACTCTTTTTTTTATTAATTTATCGTAATTATTTATGATTAACTTGTTATCGATGTGTAGTTTACGATTGTTTTGAAATAAAATAAAGAAAAAAGAATAATTGTTTTTAAATACTTTTCTTTGCTAAATTCTTTTGAAAATCGCTAATCAATTAAAAATATAACATTAAAATATGCTAGAAGAAGTTTCAGGTATTCAAGTAGAACTTGTTTTATCCTCTACAGGACATGTTTACTTAGAGGAAAGTACGCAATCTGATGAATATCTACCTCAAGCACTATTTGAAAAATTAAAAGGGTTATTTTTAAAAAGTCCTTCTTTGGGATTATTGCATTTAGGCATTCAAGAGTTTGAAGTTTCACTGCCAGTTAGTTTTCTTTTTTGGCAACGCTTTGCCCGCCGATTGGTGACACACGTGTGTAAGTTCACGCAAGCTTGTGAACATGCTGAATTGCCTTCTATTCCTCTTCCTTCTACGGCCGATTTGCAAGCGATCATTCAACAAGCTTTACTTATCAAGGGTAGCGAATATCTCAATAGCGAGACGCTTTCCCTCATTTGGGAGGGATTGGTTGAGTGTTTGCAACAAGAATTGAAGCAGTCTAACTTGAATATTCAGCGTTATCTTCAGCTCTATAATCCACGTTGGAATCTGGTGGGACGTGTCTGTTTTCATTTAGCCGAGAATAAAAAAGATGAAACAAAGCCTTTTGCTTTTTTGGCGACTTATACTACGCAATTATCTCAGCAAGCAACACCGCAGCATCTGCCTCTGAAACGGGCTTTACAAGATTATGCGGGAGAACACAATCATGCCGCTTTGTTAGCTTTACTTGTGCCGGTACAAAAAGCGGCTGAACAAAGTCCTTTTATCAAAAATTTAGTAGATACGGGTGCTATTTTTCAAGCACAAGTGTGGTCGGCTCGTGATGCACATCGCTTCTTGCAGGCGATTCCTTTGATGGAAGCCAGTGGTGTAATGGTGCGAGTTCCTAATTGGTGGAATGCTCAAAAGCCGCCTCGTCCCAAAGTCATGGTCAAATTAGGGGAGAGCCAAGGCAAGGCAATGGGACTTGATACTTTGTTAGATTTTGACATGCAATTGGCTTTAAATGACGCTGAACCTTTAACAAAAGAAGAATGGCAAGCGTTACTCAATTCTTCTGATCCACTCGTGCAAGTGAAAGGAACATGGGTGGAAGTGGATCGTGCCAAATTGGAAACAGTGTTGGCGCATTGGAAAAAGCTTCAACATGCCGCACGAGAAGGTTTATCTATGGCAGAAGGGTTACGTTTGTTAGCAGGAGGGGGTTCCAGTCTCTTAACAGATGATGAGGCTTTAAAGGTAGAAGCAACGACCGAATGGTCGACTGTGGTGGCAGGGGATTGGTTGAAATCGACTTTGGAGCAATTACGGAATCCTTCGCAAACAGTCGAAAAATCCATAGAAAAGACGTTAAAGCAATATTTACAAGCGACTTTGCGTCCTTATCAATTAGCCGGTGTGCAATGGTTATGGCTATTGTGGCAACTAAAGTTGGGCGGATGTCTTGCCGATGATATGGGATTGGGGAAGACGATTCAAATCCTTTCCTTGTTGTTGCTAATTAAATATTTGACACCTTCTAAAGAGCAAAGGCCGCATTTATTAGTGGTTCCTGCTTCTTTAGTGGGAAATTGGTTAGCTGAAGCAAGACGCTTTGCTCCGACTCTAAACGTTTTGATTGCACATAGCTCAGCAAATAGTGTGGAGACTCTCACACAAATCAATGCAGAACGATTAGAAGGCATCGATCTGGTCATCACGACCTATGGCAATGTTTACCGACTGCCTTGGTTGAAAGAAATGATGTGGGAACTTTTGATTTTAGATGAAGCACAGATGATTAAAAATCCGGGTAGTAAGCAAACACGCGCTGTAAAAGAGTTGAAAAGTCGAGTGCGCTTTACTTTAACGGGAACTCCCATAGAAAACAGATTAAGTGATTTATGGTCGTTGTTTGATTTCACTTCTCCTGGTTTATTGGGATCAAGCAAAGTATTTTCCGGCTATACAAAAAAAATCGGTCGTGACCAAGCTTCAACTGAATATACCCATTTTGTTTCTTCTTTACGTGGATTAACCCAGCCTTACATTTTAAGGCGTTTAAAAAGCGATAAAAACATTATTTCCGATTTGCCGGACAAAACAGAAATGCAAAGCTATTGTTCACTGAGCAAAGAGCAAATTCATCTGTATCAACAAGCGATTCATGAGCTGACAGAGCGACTAAAAGCAGAGGTAGAAGGAATCAAACGTCAAGGGCTAGTATTATCTTACTTAATGCGTTTTAAACAAATTTGTAATCATCCGGCGCAATGGCTAGGCTATGGGGACTATCATTCAGAAGCGAGCGGGAAGTTTTTGCGCTTGCAAGAAATTTGTGAAGAAATTGCTGCCAAGCGAGAAAAGGTTTTGGTGTTTACGCAGTTTAAAGAGATTATACCGGCTCTTGCGAACTTTTTAACAAGGATTTTTGGACGAGAAGGACTCACATTAGATGGGGGAACAGCCATCAAAAAACGCACGGAACTCGTGGCGCATTTTCAGCAAGAACAGGGACCGCCTTTTTTCATTTTATCCCTCAAAGCAGGGGGAACAGGGCTGAATTTGACTAAAGCTTCTCATGTGATTCACTTTGATCGTTGGTGGAATCCGGCTGTAGAAAATCAGGCAACGGATCGCGCGTATCGCATCGGACAAAAACATCCGGTATTGGTGCATAAATTTATTTGCCGCGGCACGATTGAAGAAAAAATTGATGAACTCATCACTTCTAAAAAAAATCTCTCTAAAGATATGTTAGAAGGCGGTGAAGAATTAGTCCTCACTAATTTAACAAACGAACAGTTGCTGGATTTAATTTCGCTTGATATCCAAAAAGCTGTAGGAGAATTTTAACAGGAGAATGAGGTGTGGGTTATTACAACGATGACTATGGATGGCCTGTTTATGTTTCTGCTGCAGAAAGAAAAGCAAAAACAGCTAAGCACATTGAAAAATTAAAAAAGAAGGGCCTGACACTTCAACCGGTCCATGTTGAAGGGCGGCTCATTGCTAAAACATTTTGGGGAAAAGCGTGGTGCGAGAATTTAGAAGCTTATAGCGATTTCGACAGTCGTTTACCACGCGGTCGCACGTATGTACGTAATGGTTCTGTGATTGATTTACAGATCACAAAAGGTCAAATAAAAGCGCAGGTGATGGGGTCTTCTCTTTATCAAATCAAAATTGATATTAAACCTATGCCACAAGAAAAGTGGAAAACCTTGGTGCAAGCTTGTGCAGGCAAAATTGATTCCTTGATTGAGCTTTTACAAGGGAAGTTTTCCAAAGCCGTGATGGAAATCATGACGCAAGAAGAAGGTGGGCTTTTTCCCGCACCCAAAGAAATTTCCATGAAGTGTTCCTGTCCGGATTATGCTGGCATGTGCAAGCATATTGCAGCTGTTTTGTATGGTGTAGGGACTATATTAGATGCAAAACCGGAACACTTATTTGAATTACGGCATGTGGACCATGTGGATCTCATTGCCCATGCAAGTCAAAATCAGACGCTTGTACAAAGTCAAGAGGACCCATTATTGGCAGATGATGAATTATCCGCTCTATTTGGTATTGAATTGGATACAGGTAAAGCAGCAGCACCCAAAATAGAAAGTTTGGAAAAGAAAACGAAAATTAGTCGCAAAAAAAAGACAAACGAGCAAACCAAGCCTTTAGCAAAATTGCGTAAAACAGCTTCTATTGCTTCGAAAACGAAGGGTAAAGTTAAAAAACAGGGGGTTAGAAGTTAAGTTATTGTATACCTAAAGAGAACTCAAAATCGGTATTTGAGTTCTCTTGTATAAATTAGTGGGAAATTGCTTCAAAGTAGAGTGCCTGTGGCATGGCTCTAGCTGCGCGATCAATGGGTTTGGAAGTATCAACGATAAAATTTCTGGGATCTTTATATTTTTTGCCACCAGGAATAGAATTTTGATAAAAACAAATTGACCCAATATAATCCGTACCGGTTCCAAAAGGATTATTGTCTTCATTAAATTCACCTTCTGTCGGTTTTCTATCAAAAAATAGATTGGCCACATATTGTAATTTAATGTCTCCAGTTGTTGTATATCCGGGCCTAAAATAAAATGTTTTGTTAGCAGTTAATTTAATTCCGGAATCATCTCCTGCTTTAGGTTCATGGGATATAGAAACTTTTTCTAATAATTCACGAGCACATACAAGGGTTTTTTCTAAAACTTTATCATTTGGCTTTTCATTCCCTTTTCTGACGCTTTTGCCTAGTAAACGAATTGCCAACAAGTAGACTTGATTTTTAGTGTGCTCAGATGATTCACTAAAATCGACGGTATTTAACTTTTCACAAACTTTTTCAAGATCATAAGTGATATGAGCTAGAGGACCTATCCAAAGAAAAGACCGAAGAATATTCCAGCAAGTAATATCTGCTTTTAAAATAGGTTTAAATTCTTTTGTTCTATAATTATAAGCAAATAAGTGCTTTTGTTCAGAATCATCTTTTTCAATGATTTTACCGTATACGTAATTTTTGTATATCGAAGCAGAGTAGCTTTCGGGAATATCGAACATTGATGTCTCTTATTTAAGATTAAGGTAATTAAATATTATAACATTTTTAAAAATAAAAATCAATATATAATATGCATTGTTTTTGTTTTTTAATTATTAATTAATAATTTTTTGTTAATTTTGTTTTTTTTAATTCAAAATAACTGTTTGTTAAATATATTTTGTGGTATAAATATATAGATTTCTATTTAACAACAAAAGGAAGTATATGTCTCCGTTTGATCAATTATACCAAGCTTGTACTTATGGGCGATTAGAAGAAGTACAGCGATTACTTGAAAATAACGTCAAACCTACTGCTCTCAATACCGGTCGGTTTTATGAAGAACGACTAATATGGACAAGTCCTCTTCATCAAGCGATACATCATTGTAATAACTGGGGCAGAGAAAAAAGACATCGTAAAATCGTTAAGTTGCTCATTCGAGAGGGAGCGGACGTCAATTTACACAATGGTTTTAATACGCCTCTTCAATTGGCCGTCATGAGAGGATCTGAAAAAATCGTTCAAATGTTACTCTCAAATGGAGCGCAAGCTGATAAAGAATGCATCCAATTAGCTGGTGCTAACACTAACATTCTTAAATTGCTTAATATTAAGAGTATTCCGCAAGATTTTTTGGAAAACCCTTACAAATGGATCAAATCACCTGTAGGTGATTTACCGATTTTTGGTGAAGAAAAATATAAGTATTTAAGACCTTTAGGGGAAGGCGCTTTTGGAGTAGTATTTTTAGCAGAAAAGGTAAGTGATGGACAACAAGTAGCGATTAAACTCTTGCTATGTAAAAATGATCAAGAAGACAAAATGTTGTCACTCATTCAAAGCCGAGGAGGACATCCTAATATCGTCACCTTTTATGATTCCTATCAAGAATGGGGAAAAACTTGGATTTTAATGGAATATATAGAAGGAAAAAAACTGATAGAAGTATGGGAGTCTTTATCACCTCAAGATCAGATAAAGATTAACCAAGAAATTGGTAGTGCAACGCAATTTATACGAGCTGCGAGGGTGACTTCTGAGCGTGAGAATGATCGTGAAAATGTGATGGTAACTACTATCAATGGCAGACCAACGGCCAAATTGATTGACTTTGGGACATTAGCACAAAGCTAACTTTGGGGACGGTTCTGCATAACTGCATAACTTTCCTTTTCAAATAACTTTGGGGACGGTTCTGCATAACTGCATAACTTTCCTTTTCAAATATTTTATTATATGCTAGTATTCTAGCATTATGCCCAGACGAAAACGTTATACAAAATTTTATTCGTGTCACCACGTTATACTTCGAGGTAACGCAGGGAGATCTATCTTTTTTGATGATAAGGACAGAATACGATTTTGTTTGGTTTTGCAAAAAGTCGTTGAAGAACATCAATTGATTGTTCACGCATTTTGTTTTATGAGCAATCACGTACATTTCATTTTAGAGCCGACTATAACTCCACTTTCTGTCAGTGTTCATGCTTTTGCTGGAAGATATGCTCAATATTTTAATCGCCGCCATAAACTGCGGGGACATATATTCCAGGATAGGTTTAGATCTATTTTAATTGAAGATAGTGATTATCTTATTCGTTTGGTTCGCTACATCCATCTTAACCCCGTTCGCGCCAATTTGATAATAAGCCCTGAACATTATTATTGGAGTAGTTATTGTTCTTATTTAGCGTTGGATGAGATTACTTGGCTTACTCAAACACGTATTTTAAAGAAATTTGGTACAACAGATCTTGAAGCTCGTCAGGCGATTGTTAAACATACATCAAAAATAATTGATGCAGAACTTGATGTAAGTATCGTACGTGAATCAACTCAGATTGGCATTCTTGGTAGTGAGGAATTTGCTAAAGAAGTCAGTGAATTTAAGAGGTCATTAGCTAGTAATGAAATTCAATTTGAAGATTTGATTGCAGCTGCTCAAACCGAGTTTCATTTTAAAACTCATGAAGTCTCTTCAGATAGCAGAGAGAAAAGATTAGTAGATATTCGATCTATATTAGCCTTTGCTGTGCAGAAAATACCTGGATTATATTTACAAGAGCTAGCACGATATTTGAATCGTGATTCAAGTACTCTATGCCGCTTGGTTAAACGAGCAAAACAATCCAACGATCTGTTAGAAAAAGCTGAAAAATTTCTTAAAATAGCTTTATCAGGAAAAGAAAAATCATAAAAGATATAGCAGTGCAGAGTTATGCAGTTATGCAGAACCGGTCCCAATCCCACAGAGTTATGCAGTTATGCAGAACCGGTCCCAATCCCCGGTCCCAATCCCCGGTCCCAATCCCACAGAGTTATGCAGTTATGCAGAACCGGTCCCAATCCTTTACGTGCTTTTCTGGTCTCGTTGGATCTTTTTAACTCTTGCGGCAAGAGAATTTTTCGTCATGTTAACGCCATTAAGCAAGGTCACGCTTTCTCCTTTAGAAAGAATTGATGCAAGATCATGGTAAGCTTGACTGTTATTTTCATCCAACTGAATGGCTTGTAACAAGAGATCTTGCTGAGTCATCTTAGTTCCATTAAGTAAAATTACACTTCCTTTAAAAGAAAGAGTTCTTGCAAGATAAGAGTAAACGAAACTGTCATTTGGATCCAAGTCAATCGCTTTTAAATAAAGCGCTTGCTGAGTCATCTCAGTGCCATCAAGTAAAGTTGCCTTTCCTTTTAAAGGAAGGATTATCGCAAGATTACGATAAGCGCGACCGTCGTCAGGATTCAATTGAATGGCTTTTAATAAGAGATCTTGTTGAGTCATCTTAGTCCCATTAAGCAAAGTCGCGCTTCCTCCTAAAGGAAGAGTTACTGCAAGATTACTGTAAGCGTGGCTGTTATTGGGATTTATTTGAATAGCTTTTAAGTAAAGAGCTTCCTCAGTCATTTCAGTGCCATTAAACAAAGTCACGGTTTTTCCTAGAAGAGTTACTGCAAGTTTACTGTAAGCAAGGCTGTTATTTGCATCCAGGTGAATGGCTTGTAACAAGCGATCTTGCTGAGCCTTTAGGTTATTTATTTGAGATGCTTCATTAGGTTTCGCTTTTTTGGGGGGTGGCTCCAGAGGAACTATAGAGGTAAGTCTAGTTGTTGTTGAATTTTCTCTTTCTACTTGTCTTTTTCCTAGTAGTCTTTGAAAATCTTTCATATTTTGTTCAATGATCATCCCGAGATAATCTAACATTTCGTCCAAATTAGGATTTGATGACGAAGAGGGTTGAACTGAAACTGAAGCACTATTTGTATATAAAGTAGAGCCATCTAGCTTTAAGAGCTCAGAAAGATACGAGACTTTATGGCTTTCATACTGAAATTTCACACATTGCCCTATCAAATCTGAAGGGATTGCTTGGGTACCTAGTTTTGTAAAACCTTCCTTTTGTTCTCGTTCTGCTTCCTTGTATTTACGCTTTGCTTTTTCTAATTTTGTGTGGAGCGTTTCCTTTAATTCTTCTTGAGCTTTTGTAAACGCTGTTAAAAAAGCTTGTTTTTCAAAGAGACGACGAATAAAAACGGGAAATTGTTGACTCGATTCTTGACTTAGTGTCCAAGAAGATTCAATCATTTTCTTGACAATCCTTTCTACGAGCTTAGTCTGGGGATTGTCCGCATAAGGCATGTCGTGATGTGAACTTTGTGGATTATCTTTTAAGATTTCTTCTATGAGATAGCATTCTGCATAAACAAGAGGTATGCCTTTCAATAGTTCTTTTGTTGTTTGAAACCATCCTGCAAAAATTTCACCCAAATGAGGTGCTAAAGAAGCTTTGTTAAATTCTTGAACGCACATTTTGCGCAAAATCCAAGCAATTTTAGCCTTTGCTTCCAAAGGGACAAAATAAGAGGTTAGCGAATCGAGAAAACAAGAAAACTCTTTTTGATGCAATAATGAAGAGCATTTCTGACTGGAATGTAAGCAATCTTCAAAGGTATAACACTTAATCGCTTCCCAGTTTTGACTTTGCCAATCCTTTAAAAAATCTTTTTGACTGTTATTCATCCCATTGGCAAAAGGCATTTGGGACTGTAAAGAAGTATCAAGAGAACTGTTTTGATTCATAATTTGACTTATTTATTTTTCTTTTGTAGAAAAGATTAATTTTATCATATTTTTGTTAAAGATCTAATTTAATATACGAAATCAATAAATAAAATCAAACTAAAAAAATTTATAACAACTTCAAAAACCGATTTTTGAAGTTGCTTGTGTATATATCTCGTGAAGGGGGGGTAATTAAATCTGGGAGTTTACAAAATGGAAAACGGTGAGAGATCGATTGGGAAAAGCATAGCTAAAAAATTAGCTGTAGTTTTTAAGACTGATTATCGTCTATTCCTTTAAACCATTCTCCTTAATACTTAATTTTTCAAAGTTTTGAAGTTGCTTGTGTACAAAACCTCACTTGACTTTTGAATTCATTTCCAGTTATGAATGAAGGAAATTCAATTACAATGGATCATCATGCATCGTAAATTACCCGTCCGAATTGAACCTTCCATTTTAGCTGGAGACTTTGGGCATTTAGCCGATGAGGCTAAACGCGCTGAACAAGCAGGCGCCGATGCCCTTCATCTTGATATCATGGATGGGAATTTTGTGCCCAATATCACCATGGGACCCCAAGCCGTTGCTGCCATTAATCGTTCGACCGATTTGTTTCTCGATGTACATCTCATGATCTATAATCCCTTTGATTATATTGAACGCTTTGTGGAAGCTGGTGCAGACAGTATTACCTTTCACTTTGAAGCCACCGAAGATGTGGAAGAAACTCTAGCCTATATTCGCAAATGCAATGTACGCGCCGGCTTAGCTTTTAATCCTGACACTTCTATGTCTATGATCCCCAAATTCCTCGATCAATGTGATTTGATTCTTCTCATGACCGTTTTTCCCGGATTTGGCGGACAGTCTTTCATGGAAGAAGTGCTCGAAAAAGTCAAATTTACACGTGATGTGTGCAATCGGCTCGACATTCGTGCGGGAGGAATTACTCCGCGCGGCGACCATCCCAAAGACCAAGAATTGCCTCCTTTTGATATCCAAGTGGATGGGGGTGTGAATCAAGATAACGTAGGACGTTGTGTAGAAGCGGGGGCCAATGTCATTGTAGCGGGAACAAGCCTCTATCATGCTGTTAATATGGCAGAGGCGATCAAAGCAATGCGTGCAGCTGCTCAAAAAGGATAAAATCAAGCACTTTAATTTTTATAAGGAATTATGGCGACAAGTAATCAACTTACTCCCGGGATGACCATTTCGATCAATAACAAGCTTTATCGCGTCGAATCCAGCGTTAAAGTGACCGTTCCAAAAGGAACTCCTTTTATTAAAACCAAGTTAAAAGACTTAAATTCCAATGACATCGTTGAGAAAAATTTCAAGCTCAACCAACCGATCAAAGACGTGTCATTAGCTGAACGTCGCTTAGAGTTTCTTTACCCGGAAGGGGAAGGTTTTTTATTTCTAGATGTCGTGAATTTAGATCAAGTTTTAGTGCCTGCGCCGATTGTGGGAAATAAAGTCAATTTTTTGAAAGAGGGCGTTGAGCTGAAAGCGTTCTTTTATGGCGATACGATTTTTGCTGTTGAACTTCCGCAGTTTTTAGAGCTCATGGTGGCTAAAACGCATTCAGATGATGAGGGATTGTCAGTCGGAGGAACAAAACTAGCCATTTTAGAAACAGGAGCCAAAATAGAGGTGCCTCCTTTTATTGAGACTGGGGATATCATTAAGGTCGATACGAAAACGGATGAGTATATTCAACGCGTCTAAGCAGCTAGGAGCACCGCATGAAAGTCTATTGTCCCAAGCAGCTTGCCAAAGGTCTGCTATTTTTTTTAGCTCCGCTGTTTCTGCATGCGCAAGTGATGGAAGTAGAAACAAGTGCACCCCCTTTACCGACAGAAGCGCGATTGCCGTCAGCAGTCCCTATACCTCCACCAGGGCATCTTGCTAAACCGGTGCCTGTTGTACCTGTGCCCGGTGTGCCTGGTGCGCCTATGCCTTTAGAAAATCAAAATTCTGTTTTGCCTATTGTTCCCGCGCCTCTTGATCGCAGTGCAGAGATTATAGATTTTTGGTTTGGAATCCTACCTGGACCCAATTATTTTCCCGAAGATAAAAAACAGCTATGGTTTGCAGCTTCTCCTGAAATCGATCGCTTGATTCGGCAAAATTTCATGCAGGATATGATGAATGCGGCTCGCGGAGAATACAACAGCTGGCGCGAAACTCCCAAAGGACGACTCGCTTTGATTTTATTGTTAGATCAGTTCCCACGTCATATTTATCGCAATCAATCGCAAGCCTATCAGTTGGATCCCATGGCAAGAGGACTCGTTTTAGAAGGGCTTCAAAAAGGGGATGATAAAGACTTATATCCCATAGAAAGAGCTTTTTTTTATCTGCCTTTAGAACATGCGGAAGATCCCGCAATGCAAGCACTGTCTGTGCGTTTATATCAGCAATTGCTGATGGAGTCACCTCCCGGGATGAAGTTTTATATGAAAGAATTTTTGCGTTATGCCATTGCTCATCAGCAACAAATCGCACGTTTTGGACGCTTTCCTCATCGTAATGTCGCTTTAAGAAGACAATCAACTCCTGAAGAAACCCTATTTTTAAAGCAATGGGGACGGGGTTTTGCGTTTTAGAGGTTGTCTTAACTAACAATTCATTTAAGGATAAAGGGAAATTGAAGTGGAATTAAAACAAATTAAAGAGCTCATGACAGCGATGGGGCGCACAGGCACCAAGCGCATCATTTTAAAAAAAGATGAATTTGAATTGACAATTGAACGTGAAGAGCAAATGGGAGGACGAGTACCTGATTCTTCATTTGATCTAGTCGATGAAAGCTTCAAGCAATCGATGAATTGGAATCGTGCTGATCAAGCATTATCAAGAGGTTCTGAAATGCCGGCCGGGCGCATTTCATCTCCTATTACAGCAGAACCGGTGAAAGAAGATGCGAATAGCTCTTATGTCACTTCTCCCATGGTCGGCACTTTTTATACCTCTCCTTCACCTGAAGATCCTGCTTTTATTAAAGTAGGAGATAAAGTCGATAAAAATACTGTTGTCTGTATTATTGAAGCGATGAAAGTGATGAATGAAATCAAAGCAAATGCCGCAGGAACGGTGGCAGAAGTTTTAATGGAAACAGGTCAGCCAGTTGAATTTGGTACTAAACTCTTTCGAATTACCGAGAATTGATGTATGCAAAAAGTTTTGATTGCTAATCGCGGCGAAATTGCCGTTCGTATTATTCGCGCTTGCCACGATTTAGGTTTGCAAACCGTTGCCGTCTACTCACAAGCCGATGCAGAGGCTTTGCATGTGTTGCATGCGGATGAAGCGATTTGTATTGGAGAGGCGCCTTCTCATAAATCTTATCTCAAAATTCCCAATATTTTGTCTGCTTGCGAAATTACGGGAGCCGATGCGATTCATCCTGGTTATGGATTTTTAAGCGAAAATGCGAATTTTGCGTCGATTTGCGAAAGCTGTGGACTCAACTTTATTGGCCCTTCTCCACAGGCGATTGCACTGTTAGGAGATAAAGCGAAAGCAAAAGCAACCGCCAAAGCAGCGGGCTGTCCTGTCATCCCAGGATCGGACGGTGTTGTTGTCGATATCAAACAAGCGATCAAAGAAGCAAAAAAAGTGGGATTTCCTGTTTTCATCAAAGCCGTTGCAGGGGGTGGTGGAAAAGGGATTCGCATTGCGCACGATGAAGAGGAATTCACGAAACAGTTTGCAGCAGCGCGTGCAGAAGCGGAAGTGAGTTTTGGCAATCCGGATGTCTATCTAGAAAAAATGATTATGAATCCGCGCCATATTGAAGTACAAGTGTTGGGCGACAAATATGGCAATTATATTCATCTAGGGGAACGTGATTGTACCACGCAAAGACGACGTCAAAAATTGATTGAAGAATCACCGAGTCCGGCTCTGACACCTAAAATGCGTCAAAAGATAGGTCAAGCAGCCGTCAGTGTAGTGAAAGCTGCCAATTATTTTTCTGCTGGAACCGTCGAGTTTTTGCTGGATAAGGATCACAACTTCTATTTCATGGAAGTGAATACGCGCATTCAAGTAGAGCATACCGTCACAGAAGAGCTCACAGGAGTCGATCTTGTTAGCGAACAATTGCGTATAGCCCAAGGGGAAAAATTAAAACATGAACAAAAAGACATTCTCTTTAATGGACATGTCATTCAGTTTCGTATTAATGCGGAGAATCCTAAGCAGAATTTTTCTCCTTCACCGGGTAAATTGGAGTATTATTTGCCACCAGGTGGTCCACATGTGCGTGTCGATAGTGCTTGCTATTCGGGTTATTCGATTCCGCCTAATTATGATTCGATGATCGCCAAACTGATTGTCAAAGGCAAAGACCGTGCAGAAGCTATTGCCGTGGGTAAACGTGCTTTGCGTGAATTCCATATTGGGGGTGTCAATTCTACGATTGCCTTTCATTTGTATATGATGGAAGACCCGAATTTTCTCAATGCGGACTTCGATTTGACCTATATTGATGGACTCATTGCGCAAGGGTGTCGCTTCGAAAAAGAATAAAAAATTCTTTTTAATTACTTAGGCTACCAAAAAATCTGCCTAATTGAGACAGATAGTAACCTTGCGCGACAATCTGCTTCATTTTTTCTATATTTCAGATTTGTAATGGCAATTCAGCTAATGAGGAATTTTGTCTCTTATCAATTTGAGTTAAAATATTTATCTACTACTTAATTACGTAGTTAAGTTTAATTAAAGAAAAAGGAGTGTTTATGAGACACAGAAATATGACCTTTTCTATTCCTGAAGATTTAAAAAAAAGTTTATGTTCTCATGCTAGCAAAGGCGGTATAAGTCAGTTCATTTCTAATGCTATTCGTAAAGCTTTGGATGAGGAGAAAATTAAGAAAGAACAAGAATTAGATGCAGCTTATGAAGCTGCAAGTCAAGATGCTGATCGAATAGATGTTCTGCGAGAATGGAATTCATTAGATGATGTAAGCGATTTGGATAATGGTGAAAACTGGGACTGGTTAAGAAATTCAAAGGAAAATGGAAAGAAATCAAAATATGGATAATAATTATCCGAAAAGAGGTGATATTTATTGGATACAGCTAGATCCGACAATTGGAACTGAAATACAAAAAACGAGATCTTGCTTAATTTTATCCAATAACTCACAGAACAAAAGAGGAACACGCGTTATTGCTGCTCCCATTACTAGCAAAATGAAAAACGTTTATCCCTTCGAAGCTAAAATTATCATTAAAGGTAGAGAATGTAAGGTTTTGTTAGATCAACTTAGAGCCTTGGATAGTCGAAGAATGGGTTCTAAAATAGATTCTATAGACTCAAGTACTATGTTTACGGTAGAAGAGGCTTTGAAAGTTGCTTTGGATTTGAGGCAGAATTAAAAACCCAAAATGGTCCTTTCAATGCAATAGCGATCTTTAGCTGTTCAAACTACCAAAAAATCTGCCTAGTTGAGGCAGATAATAACCTTGAGCCACAATCTGCTTCATTTTTTCATATATTTCAGATTTGTGATGGCAATTCAGCTTTTGCTTAATATTTTCAAAGTGATTTTCTACTGTTCGCGTCGAAAGATGAAGAATTTTGCCTGTTTCTGGAGCTGTTTTCCTTTGAAGATAGAGGGCAATGCAATCCAATTCTCGAGGAGTTAAGTGAAGTGTCATGAACTCTGTGTTAGCAAGCCCTATCGCTTTTAAGAATTCTCGTTTATGATTTTCTTCCAATGTTGTCATGACAGTGGGTGGACGCAAAAAAAGCTCTCCCATTTCTTCCATTAGAGACACAGAACTTCTTTCAGCTAGATGAATAAGATCTTGCATTTCTTTTTTGAAAAAAGAGAGAAAGGCTTCAAAAAGGATCTTATCTTGAAAAAATTGATAGATCCGTGCTGAATCTGCATGATATCCAAACTCGTATCCTTCTACTCCACTGCTGGATACATTTAAATAAAAAAGTCCTCCTCTATAACCCGCCTCATGACTAATAAAATCCCGTACTTCGCCATCTAAAGCTTCATGATGTAAAAGAGTAGAATCTAAGACGATCAATTGATTTTGATAAAAATTAGGATGACGGTAGAAAGGATCTTTAGCTACAAGCCCATTTTTTATATACTCCCTCATGGTCTCCGGTCTATTAGTCAAATAAGAGAATTGGCCTTTAGGAGAAGTTTTAAAATATCCAAGGGCATCAATGTCAAAATAATCTTTTAAGGGCTTAAGGATTTTTTGAATTTTCTCCTCTTTTTGAGAGGAAATTTCTAGTAAGGAATCCCAATCTTTCATCATCATATAAAACCTGTTTATTCAAATTTGTAAACATAACATTATATAATTATTTGAATAAAATTAAATCATTTTCTTGTTTTTTAGTAAATTGAGTAGAAACTACTCCAGGGCTAGCGCATCAAAATATTCCTTTTCATAAAGTCTGAATTTGAGAGATGACTTTACCTTAATTTGGAGGTAATATGTCAGAAAATCAAATTCAGAGGTATCGTATACTTACTCATTTTTCCATATGTAAAGATCCCA
>JASBUW010000165.1 GCA_030147755.1 Parachlamydiaceae bacterium | reverse complement strand
ATCGTGTTCATAAATTGCCATATCGAAAATTCCTCCTCCTTTGTAGGGCTGTAGAGTTTCCGCATGATTTTGAACAATGTCTTCAATTAATTCTTTAATTGTTTTTTGATGTTCTCCTATTTCTCGAACTTCCATATGATCGCGCTTCAAAATAGAGGGACTAACCCAACGTGTCGGATTGATTTTTAATCTAGATTCTACTTGATAGGTCGCTTGAATTTTGCGATCCTCAGGAAGAATCCCCGACTCTTCTTCTACTCCCTCATTTTTAGAATTTTTTTGGAATACAATCGTTTTAGCTAGTTCTTGAGCTAACTTTTGTGCACGTGTGTTCCTATCTCTCAAATCATCAGGAGAGCTGATCGTTTGCGCTGGATGTTCCATTAAATAACGTATCCAGCGATAGTTAATTGCCAAACAGACGCCATCTCCAAAAATTTGCTGATCACCCCAAGCTGATTGATCGAAACGAAAGCGACAAGCATGGGCATTACGTTCAAACCAAGATTTATCGGCCTCTGCAACTTTTTGTTGGACTTCTTTAGCAAATTCTAGGGCAGCTCTATCATAAAAACTTTCTAAGTTTTCAGGACGCCATCTCCATCGAAAATCTTCGTCAATCTCTTTTAATTCATCTAGATAAGCTGTAAATGCTTCAGGGTCAACAAGAGCCGCTTTTAGCTTATCAAAATCAATATCTTCTAATAAGTGTTTCATGATTGTGGCTATAGGACTTGCGATTTGATAGCAACGCCATTGTTCTAAGATAATTTGTATTTGAGCAGAATCTTTCACATCATAGGGTTTTAAGATATCTTGTATTTGATGAGAATCTTCTACATCACTTAGGAGCCCTACAATCAGTTCTTCTATTTCTTTTCGCACTTTTTGTTCCGCTGTCAAGAGTTGTTGCTGAAACTCCAATTCACTTAGATAGAGTTTTTCAATTAGAGGACGAATCAATTCCACTTCTGTTTGAGATGCGACTAATTGATGAGACACAATTTCAACGAAATCCATTTGAATTTGGCGCACAAAATCAGTAGAAGACTGCTCTGAAAGCCTTTTTTCATCGCGTAAATACTCGCTTAATTTTGCAATTAAAGCTTCCCGTCCCTTCTCTGTTTTCTCTTGACTTAGCGCTTCATCCCATCCCATATGCTTAAGTAAAAGCGAAATAGAGATGGGCAAGGGCATTTGTTTGTTTTCAATTTTTTCGATTAAATGCGCCACGTAATGCGAATTGATCAAACGTTGCAGTCGTTGCACAGGAGGTTGATCAGCTCGAATGCCTAATTGTTGAGCTTTTTCGAAAAGTTGCGGATAAGAGCGTAAAACCACTTCTTTATCCATTTTTAAGCCATTTTCTAAGTTTTCTTCTAATTCATCTACGATCTTATTAAACTCAGCAAATTTTACGTTTTGCTGCTCTTGAACTTTCCTCTCCACTTGTTCTTCTAAACGCCTTTTTAAATCGGATAGCTGACTAAATTTGACTTGAATGAGCAAAAGAATGCTTCGATGATTTTCACATCCCACTACATGCCCTTTGAAAATGAAGCCTTCATTATATTTGTTAACGACAACTTGATGATTTTTCAAATTACTCTCTAAGTTTTGCAAAGATTGAAAACACTCTTGCACGATAGCTAAACGTGTTTCTAAGGGTTCGCTATTCGCAGCCGCCACTTTTTTAGTCCCCTCATTCAACAAATCACAAGCAATCTGATCCAAAGCTTCTGAAACATTATGGAGACTCGATTCACTATCCACGCCACATTTGTGCATAACCTGTGGCAATATATGTCCAAATAAATACTGTCCCGTATACGTTTTAAATTGATAGCCGGGTTGCTTGATCGCTTCAACAGCTATACATAAAGTAGGGCCTCTTTTTACTGTCAGCTGATGACTTTCAAATTGTTCAGGAGTCCAAACATCATGGATTAAATCAAGACGATTACTTTTACTAACACTTGGCATAATTAACCTGTTTTAATGTTTGAAAACTTAATTATTTATTTTAATTATAACAATAATGAAAATATATATAAATTAAATTTTAATTAAGATAAAATAAAGCACTCGTGTTATTTATTTAAATTTATTATTAACAAATTGATTTATTTTTGAATTTAATTAATTTAATAATATAATATAAGTAAGAAGACAATATAAGGCTCTTTAACCTTTCATAAAAGGTGGGAAACTATGTTAATTGAAAAAGATATACAAAAATTATTACATCAATTGGCAAGTGGGGATGCTTTTCAAGTTGCTTTGGATGGATCTAATATCATGATTCGTTTTGTAGATGGATCATCCAAAGTGTCTCTAAGTGCGCTTGTCTACGAAGGTGATAATTATATTCCTTTCAGTGTTAGACATAGCCTTTCTCGTCGATCTCCTTTTTCCCATCCTTACCTCTTAACTTATTTCACAATAGATGAAGATCGTTATCAGGTTACATTAAACTATTTAGGTTATACAGAACTCACTCAAAATCATCTGAAAGAACTTTTAGAAGATTTCGGTTTGATGGCTGAAAAGTGGCGTTTATATTTAGATGAGCATGATCGAAATGACTTAGTGCACGTGCGCGTTAAATAATTTTTGTCGTCGATGACGCCATTTGGCATACCAAATGGCGATTTCATACAGTCCAATCAAAGGAACGGCGAGCATCAATTGTGTTAGCACATCGGGCGGCGTAAGAAGCGCTCCTAAGATAAAAGCGAGCACAATCATGTAACGCCGTTTTTGTATTAACCAGGTAGGCGATAAAACACGAAAATGCACGAGGACGAGCAAGAGTAACCCTAATTCAGCTGCAATAGCGTGTCCCAAGCAAAGCAATAAGACATAATCCACATAATAGGTTAAGGTCCAAGCATTTTGTCCAATTGTTTGATTGAATACAGTCAAATATTGATTGGCTAAAGGTAGCGTCACATAGTAAGCTAAAGCAGCGCCTCCCACTAGACATCCGATGGAACAAAATAAAAAGGGAAATAAGATTGCCTGCTCCTGAGCCTTCAAGCCGGGCAATATAAACTGCAACCAGATCCAACCCCAGAAAGGGGCAGTTAACGCCAGGCTGAGCCAGAAACACACCTTAAAAACCAAAACAAGACCTTCAATAGGACCCATAATGAGCAATGGTGTTGTTAACACCTGTTCATACAAAAGGGACTGCCCCGGTTGAAGAAGATAGCCTTCTCGTCCTTTTTGCTTGGAAGAGGGAATATCCGAAACAACCCAAGCTGAAGAAGGTAACTCAAAAAAAAGAGGGTGGTGAGTTGTATTCACTACGCGTTCACGCCGTACCTCTTGTTTAAGAAGGCCATTTTCTGCTTGCTCTAAGCTGTAAGTCGTGAGGAAATCCAGAAACGGTTGGTAAAATCCTAAAAGAAGACTAAACCCCACACATACAACGATTAAAGAGCGAATGATTGTTTGACGCAACTCATCCACATGATCCCAAAAGCCAGCCCAATGCTCTTCGACAGCCATATTTAGGAAGAATCCTTAGAAGAAGGAATTTCTAAAGTTTGAGGGGGAGATTCTTTGACAGCAGAATGAGAAGAAGGGGGAGGAGCAGAGGGCGTCATCATTTCATCTTCGCCATTGCACGCTTTTTTAAATTCACGAATGCCTTTGCCTAAAGCTTGAGCAAATTCGGGCAGCCTCTTTCCGCCGAAGAGAATTAAAATCACGATCATAATCACTAAAATTTCGCCACTACCAAACATGGGATAACCTCCTGTTGTGGGATGAGACATCTTTATACTTTAAACGGCGTTATTGTGTGTAGAAAATAAAAAAAGGGCAAACTTTTTCGATTTTCCACAAGAACTTAAGAAGAAGAAAAAGATATATATATTTATTTCCTCTTCTTCAGTTGTTGTGGATTTGTTCATAACTTTTTCAAATATTCTATACGAAAGATTCATCATTTCTCTTAGAAGCACTTCAAATATACTTGTGAAAGGCCTTTTAGAGAAGAAAAAGAAAAGAAGAGATATCTCTCTTCATTGTTGATAACTCGTTGATAAGTTGTTAATAAACAAGAGGGCTATCAACAAGATGAACAAGCATTAGCCAGTTATTGACAGACTATCGTCTATTTATCATCAAATTATCCACACTGAATTTACAGACGAAACATTTGACGATAAAGGGAGTTGTTCTTTATATTAGAGACCTTTCAAGGTGGTTTCATATGGACATTGCAGAAAACAATTTGGTGCGTTTTATCAGTATTACAAAGAAAAAAGACGGATTATTCGCCAATTTTCGAGTGAAGGGCATGAAGGGAGGCGCGATATTTAGCTCATCCATTTCAGTCGATGTGAGTCAAGCCAATGTCCATGCAGGAGATCCGCTAGAAAAAATCATTGAAGAGTGTGGACGCATCGCAGTGCGCATGTCCGGGATAAAATTTCAATTCGAAGGTCTTGTCCAAGTTTAATTTTTTATCTGAGTGTAGCGCAGCTTGGCTAGCGCACTTGCATGGGGTGCAAGGGGTCGGAGGTTCGAATCCTCTCACTCAGATTTTTCTCTTCAAGGGCTTATGAAGGCTTGACCGCTTTTCTTAAGTCCTTCTTTTTTTATGGAATGTAAGAAGTGCTCTGACTTCTTATATGTCTTCATGAAAATGGAGTATTTTGCTAATGAAGGATCAGGTGATTTTGAAAAATCTCCATAATTTGATTTTACTGCCTATCCATTTCATCCACTGAATAATTTATTTTAAGATTAGAAAATTAGAAAAACCAAGTTGTAGATTTTTATAGATTAAAAATATCTAATCCAATTAATATAAATAGCTAAAAAAATTACAAACAAATTTTTTTGAATAAAAATTAATTTTAATCCAAGGTATAAATCAACAAACTTTATAAACAATATTAAAAAGGATCCTTTTATGCATTCACTTGATAGAACAAGCTTAGCTAGCCAAACTTATCCTTCCGTGGCGAGTGCTATAAGTACTAAAGGTGTCGCGAGTAAAATGCTAAAATGCGCTGCATTTTTGGGGCTTCTTTTTGCCTCGCAAATGAGAGGCTGTGAAGCAAATAATCGTCTCGTAAAATATTCTCCTAAAGATCCTTCTCTTGCGAATTTGAATTTTTCCTCGCTGTATGGTAGCACCTCAAACGAACAAAATCTTGAAATTAATCAAGCAGCAAATCACGAAGAAATTGAACAGAAAATCAAATTAAAAACAGGTCATTTACCTACAAATTTTCATGCATTTCTAGAGTCTTTGCCTAAGACATCTGATTTAAGACAAGATTTTTCATTCAACAGTGATAGCAAGCAATGGGACCGTGTGACAACATGCATTGACTATCAAGATAAATTAATTGCTAATCCACATGGATTTGCAAGTACTCTACCACTTTCAGCTCTTAGTGTGCAAAGAAACGATTCGCACAAACAGCTTATCATTCATTTAGGAGGTGGCATAGGACGTTCTTATGGCGGTAGCCTCTTAGAAGATTTTCGTGGCACGTGGATAGAGAACCAACATGGCCTTTCACTCAATAAACCTTATCAAGGTTTTCTTACGTTAACTGATGATTTGGTATTTATCTATTGGAGTGATACCGATTATGCAGCAGGTAATTATGGAGCAGGCTATCAGTTATTGCCGGTTATTTTTAATCGTCAAGCTGTTGTCATCAATCTAAAAGAAATAGGAATGAGTAAAGAACAATTCTTGGACAACTTTGAAAATCAAGCTGAATTTGAATGGCAAGGACAATGGGGATCATTATACCTACCGCTTGATGTTCAGTGAATGATTTTTTCAATTTAGAAAAGGTGGAACATTATCATTGACTTTTTCTAAAAATAAAAAATCTAGATAAAGAGCTTTTAAGAGGATGAGCGACATGCTCATCCTCATTTTACCGAATAATATTTCTGCTTAGGATGATTGAGAATATTAGGGTACTGCCTTTTTAAAACACCTTGATCACACATAGGATTTATATAATGGTTCCTAAGAGAATTT
>JASBUW010000163.1 GCA_030147755.1 Parachlamydiaceae bacterium | reverse complement strand
GGGATTTAACGCACAATATATTGCACTGCGGTTAGCAGTGCTACACAGACTTTGAATAGTTGCACTGCTAACCGCAGTGCTCATGAAATGGCTTTTTTCCCAGAACGAGCGCTAAACGCGCTCGGTCTGGGCTAATGCAGTTAGAGTGCTACCGCACAAATGGCAAACAGTCTATGTACACAGTGAACGGTTACTGGCTATCCTTTATCTTTTGTCGTTGTCGTCCTTTATCTTTTTATGTAAGGCGTGTTTTGAATCAAGACTGATTTACAAATACTTGGCTAAACCAATCTCTTAGATCTTCATCTGATTTTAAAGCCATGACAGGTACATTGTTCACTTGAATATACTGATTAAAAATTGCAAGCGTAAGAAGCTTGAACCTTAGCTCATCACCTGTGCTCCCATGCACGACAATTTCTTTATCTTCAAGATGGCATTTAGTAAAAGAGAACGTTTTAGCATTAAGGTTCGTATTTAGCCAAGAAATTACCTTTGTGGTCCAATTAATCTCAGGGTTGATAGCTAATTCTTTGTAACTCTCAATGAAATAAGTCTCTTGGATATATTGCTTACCTGTTGGTGTTGCTTGAATCATTTTAATCCTTTAATTAAAAAACTCCTCTTTCAAAGAGTTCGATTTTACAATAAAATCATCAATATTTATTCCATATACAGTATTATTATCAATCAATCCACTTTTTTGCAACTCATTTATTAAGTTTTCTTTAGGATCTTGTAATAAATCTGATAATTTTGTTGTACCAAAGTTAAAATGATAAGTAAAGTCTTTTAAAGCCACAAATGTTTTGGTTCCTCCTGTCGACCAATCTTTTTCTGTTTTTTCCTCGTAAAGTCCTGCTGTTTTCAAGAAATCCACAATTTTAACCTCAATAGAGGCTGGAATACGTCCTTCTTTTTGGATCGCTTGCTGTAATTCATTGAGTAGATCTTGTGGACATCCTTTAGCCTTAAGATAAGAATGAACCGCTTCACGTGTGTCTTGATAAACAATTTTGCGAATATAAGAGGGATTAAGAGAGCCTGTACGGATCATAATTTCATTATCAATCTTAGTGTCTTGGTTTTGCTGATGGACGAAAGCTTTGGGGCTGTCGCTTTTTAAAACAGCTACTCCTGACACGGCAATATTGGCATCTGGTTTATGAATTTCCGCCATCGGATTATAGAGTCCGTAAGAATTAGTGTGCATACGATTATGAGGTAGATTAAGGACATCTAAAGAAACAATCATTTGATAAGAGGCAATATAAGGGCAATTGTGCAACTTAACGTTGGAATTAACAGGATCATTCATCTCCGTTAAAGACTGGTGGGTCGCTAAGCGCACAAAAATGGCTTCATTTCCCCCTGTCACGGCATCCTCTGGACACGAGCTTGCATAAGGAAAGCCCGCATAATTGCGCTCATGAGCGGCAATAGGGCCTGTTTTTAACAAACTGGCGACAATAGCGGGATTATTATGAATCCCTGCAAAACACCCCACGGCTCCCGCCTCACGCATTTGTTCTGCAACACCCTGTAATTTAATCACTTCTTTTCCTAAAGGCGTCTTTTCTGTTAAAGGTGCGCCGGACAGTTCTCGCTGGAAAATTTCTTTTAATTCGGCACGCGTGATCTGTCCTTCATGATCAGGTGAAAATTTTTGTCCTTCTTCAGGAATCAATTCTAAGATATGTTTTTGCAAAGCTTGCCAGTCCATGCTAGAAGACTCCGGACTTAAACGTATAGGGATGGATAAATGAGGCACATATGTATCCATAATCTGCAAGACCTGATTACGGCGTATTTGATCTGTGCCCCCTTTATTAAGCACACTAGACAACCCTATCACAGATAAAGCTTTATGCATTTTTTCTAATTGCTCTTCTTTATTGGGAGAATCCCCCACCTTATCATATAGACGGACTAATACGGTATGGTGAGCAATAAAGCTTTGAATCGATCCACTCGTAGCACCCGCCGCAGAAGGACTCATTTCATTTCCAATTAACACTTCGCCAATTCCTTCCAACTCAATCTTAAGCATGTGTCCCATTTCAGCTTTTCCCTCTTGAAATTCTCCAATTTTCGCGTTAGAAGAAGCAGGCGTTTGGCCGGGTTCATAGCGCACAACTACACTGGGCTCAACATTTACCTTACATCTGAGGGATTGAGATAAACTGTCAATGAAGGCTTTTTCTTGCATGGCTTTTAAAGCATGCTGCATGTTTTGACGCGTATGTAAAGAAACACCAAAACGCATTTCACTTCTTAGTTTGGGGTCATCGGAAGAGCCCGGCGCAGGCTGAATCACACGTTGACTAAGTATAACATGATTATCGGTCACACTGTCAGAATCTATGCGATGGTAACGCACACCAGCATCCATTTTTTTACCAATAAGTGCTAAAGGTGCGGCTTGCTCTGCAGAAAATTGTTTCATTTCCTCAAAAGCATGATCTTTCACTGGACAAGAAGCTGCCAGAGCACGTACTTGAGCTGCCATTTCTAAACGTTTTTCCCACTGATAAGGTTTAGTGGAAGAAGGTATGGGACTAGGTTTTTTTAAATCTTTATAGGAATGCGGTTTGCCCTCTGCATTTAAATTAAAAGGATGAGTGGAAGCATCTTCTAAGTGTTTATGAGCATCTAATAATCTTAAACTAAAACTATCACATCGCTTTAAAAAAAGCAGATGGGTACTTTTGGGCACATCCTTATTATTCGCCTGAATAAACATTCCTATACGTGTTAATTGCTGTTGTAAACCTTCAATTTCTGAAAACTCGCTACACGTACGTAGATTATTCTCAAAAGCGTGTAATAATCGATCCGCTTGATGAATGTCCATGTTAAAAGGAAGCTGTGTCGCAATTATCCCCTCAAGTTTCACTAGTAATTCCTCTGAAATTTTTGCTTCAGAAGTTTTAATAGCCTCCAGCAGTTTTTTTCCTGTTTCTGCTGTCACACTATTGGTTGCTTTTAGTTCTTTAATTTGTGCTTGAATAATTGACTGAATAATTTTAGGTCTATCCGAACTTGAAACATCTATTTTAGTTATCTTATCTGCTAAGTTATCTATTAATTTTGTTTCATTAGAACCAACAAAACTTAAAACAAGGTTTGTAAAAGAAGCTCTACCTATTGGCATACTACCTCATAATTAAATTATTTTAATTTCCATAATTTAATTATACCACATAATAACAAATAAAATAACTTTAATTAAAAAAATTAATATGAAATTATTAACACCTTTAATATTTTACTACTTGCAATTCTGCTTATCTTGTTATTTAAAAAAGAAGAAAAACAAGACAAATATAATTACAAACAACAGAATATTAAAGATATATAATTTGTGACTTATGATTGTTTTAATGAAAACACTGTGGAAAGCTTAAAAACTTTTAAGTATAAATAGACGTTAATTTTCGATTTTCTTTATAGAGAATGCGCCACTTTGTATTATCCGCGGCTGGGTGTAGACTGGTGGACAACGTGGATTTCGTGGACATAAGGCACAGTTTAACTAACTCACCTTACGCAAACTGAAGTTTGGACAATTGTAGCTAATCGCGGCAGCGATCAAAAGTGGGAAGCCCCGCGTGAAGCGAAAGGCCGGTTAGGC
>JASBUW010000088.1 GCA_030147755.1 Parachlamydiaceae bacterium | reverse complement strand
AGTTGATCTTGAATTAACGATTAAAAATCGCTTAGATAGCTATACGAAGTCTGTTTAAAAGAAATTTTATAATTAAAAATTTGCAAGTTTTTTTAAGGTTAAATGTCAATTTCTTGCAAATTCCGACAGGTTTTAAAAAAGTGTAAAAAGGCTATTTTGTTTTTACGCGCAAGCGTTTGGAGTGCGAAGGTCCTCCTTCGCTTTCATTAAAGACGCCTCATATGAAAGCGAAGGAGGACCTTCGCACTCCTGATTAACTAAACATTGTTATTAGCTCGCTCTTTTAAAGTGTTTTTTAGTAATTGATCAGAGCGTGCTCAAAAAGACTGGTTTTATCTGTGCGGTAGCACTATCACTGCATTAGCCTAGACCGAGCGCGTTTAGCGCTCGTTCTGGGTAAATAATGCCATTTGATTAGCACTGCGGTTAGCAGTGCAACTATTCGGCGCCCTTGTAGCACTGCTAACCGCAGTGCAATAGGTTGTGCATTAAATCCCAGAACGAGCGCTAAGCGCGCTCGGTCTGGGCTAATGCAGTGATAGTGCTACCGCACAGATAAAACCAGTCTTTTTAAGTATAATTTGACCAACTACCAAGAAGGTCACTGTTACTTTTTGATATTAGCAATGAAGTTGCTTGGGGGCTCCAAACGCTTCGCGTATTTCCAATCTAAATTAAATGCTTTCGATCAGTAAGGGAGCATGCCCTGCTGCTTGCAGCTCAGCATTTGCCGTTTCTAAGAGTTCCCGTCCGCTGAAAATGACGGCTGCTCCGTGCCCCATTTGCTTATCGATAATGTGTTTGACAGCATCTATCACTTCTTCTTTTGTTAAAGCGAGGATTCTGTTGCGATACGCTTGACGCATTTCGAATGTGCGTCCTTCTCTCCACCATCCATAAGCCACTTCCGCTTGACTTCCAGGTGAAATAGGGGAGTCTAATCCTTGAATCATCTCTAACTTGGCTTCTTCTAAATCTGACTCATCGAATTCGCCCTTTGTAATCGTTTTCACAGCTTCTTCAAAGGCTTTAAAAGTGGGAACGATATTAGGATCTCGATAAGAATAAAAATAGAAATTGCCTGACATCGCATTGTTGACGGCTCCTCCACCATAAGCGCCCCCTTGTTCTCGGATTTTTGTGTGAAGAACAAGATTATCAAAAAGAAAGGCAGCAATATTGAGCGCGGGTGCATCAGGATGCGCATACGAAACAGTGGGGAATACTTTACCAATAAAAGCCACGGGAGAAGCAATAACACGTCCTTGATTTTGGACAGGTTCTAAAGGAAAATGTCCTTTCCAAGTTGTAAAAGGACGTGTTTCCATGTCTTTAAGGCCATAAAAACCATGTCCACGTAACTCGTCATAAGCTTCTGCTGAACAACTTAACACCAGATGCGGATGATCTAAACAAGTGACTTTTTCTTGAATTTCTTGCAATTTGGCAAGAATATAGGGTCCTTGGTGATCAAAATCTTTGACTAACTCCCGGATTTTCCCATAATAATCGAGTCCATAAAGGTCATGTGCGACTTTGGAAGCGACATTGAGTCCACTAGCCGATAAATTAATGGCATATTTAAGCGCGCTTTGATTGAGGCGGCTTTCTAAGCTTGTAAAATGTTTCAAAATAATTTCTTTTAACCGCTTGAGATCATCTAATTGAGCGGTTGCCAACGTGTCATGTAAAAGAGGAAATAGCTTAGATGCTTTGCGATGCAACGCTTTGCCGCGTAAATGGAAAGTGGGATGAAATTGCTTATGATTTTTGGCTTGCAGATTGAAACTAATCCCTGCTCCAATGCCTCCCGTATGCCCTTGAATGTAATTTAAATTTTCTGCATAAGAACGCTGGTCGCATCCCACTTGCGTCATGACAATACTAAAGAGGCGTAGGTAAGTTAAATCGTTTTCTGTCAGATCAGGGAGGTCGAAGACGACATCCGCATAGACAATGTCATTGGTAAAGACATTGTGATGAAAAACGGTTAAGTTGCCTACTTGCTCTTTGACGAGTACATAATTTTTGGCACTTAAAGGAATATCTTGTAAAGAAACTTTGGGTAAAACCTCTACATCCTCTTCCTCTTGCTGCTTTTGAAACACAGAGAGTTGAGCGGCTTGCTTGACGATATCCTGCGCTTGTTCGGGCGAAAGCGAAGCTTTAATCGCCGCCAACTGCGCCTTTTCTTCTTCGGCTTCTTTTTCGCCTAAAAAGGGATCAGGACGCATCACAATGCGCATATAATGCGTATTATCAATCAAGTATTTTTGAATCAAATCACTGAAATAACGCGGATTTGCCAATGTGCTTTGTCTGAGACGATCAAAGAGAGAATGGATTTTTAATCCTTCAGTGGGATCTGCGCCATGTTGCTTCAGCAAAGCAGAGCGCATGAATAAAGAGAGACCAAAGGGAGCATGATCACCCGTAATTTCACTGCGATAGAATTCAAGTTGATGAATCGCATTTTCAATCATTTGCAAAGGAATACCCGTTTGCGCCACTTCCTTTAGAGTTTGTTTGAGGATTTGTTCCAATTGATCGGCATGGGCAGCTTCACATCCTTTTAGAATAATACCCCAGGGAATTTCATTCAGCTCGACATCAATAAAGGATTGCGCTTGTTTGCATAACCCCGATTGTAAAAAAGCCATTTTCAGGGGAGACGCGTCTGTATCCATGAGAATGATTTCCAGAATATTGAGGGCTAACGTCTCTTGTTGTTCGAGAATATGGCAAGTCAGCCAACCAAAAGCAATTTGGGTTTTATCTTTTAAATCCTCAGAAGCGGCAATAGGGTACGTTAAATCGCGATAAACGGGTACTTTAAAGCGAGGTTGTAAAGGAATAGAAGGTAAAGGGGGAAGAGGTTGTGCGTGATCTAAAGTATGCTTAGCAATAAAATCTAGATGAGCTTCTAGTGGCATATTGCCATAAAAGAAGAAAAGGCAACGGCTAGGATGGTAAAACGTTTGATAAAACTGTTTTAACTCTTCATACGTCAAATGCGGAATATCTTTAGGATCGCCTCCTGAATTATAACCATACGTAATATTGGGAAATAACGTTTCATTGATCGCTTCTGCTAAACGCGCCGAAGCGGAGGCAAGTGCTCCTTTCATTTCGTTATACACAATCCCTTTATATTCTAAAGGAGAAGAAGGGTCTTGCGGTTGGCTAAACTCTAAGCGCCAACCTTCTTGTGAAAAACTAAAGGGATTCAAGTTGGCATGAAAGACGGCATCTAAATACACTTCTAATAGATTATAAAAATCTTTATGGACTTGTGAAGCAGCAGGATAGCATGTAAAGTCGGCACCCGTTAAAGCATTCATAAAGGTATTCAAACTGCGGCGGTTCATGGCAAAAAAAGGATCTTTGACCGGGAATTTTTGCGATCCGCACAACACCGTATGTTCCAGAATATGCGCGACACCATTTGAGCTAGCGGGAAGCGTTTGAAAAGATAAGCAAAATAAATTTTCGGGATCCTCATTGGCGAGATGCATGACGCGTGCGCCGGTCGGCTCGTGAATGAGTTCGCGCAAAAGGCATTGTAATTCAGCAATTTCAACAACTTGAACGACTTTAAACTGGTGATAAGTCTGACCAATAGATTGCAAACGAGCAGATGGAGTGGACATGTAAGAAGCCTTTATAATTGAGTAAATCGGTTATTTGTGTATACCTGAAAGGCAAATCCATGTGCAATAGTTTTTCCTTCTTTACAGAGTGTGCTATGTTAGGTATGAGCACACTCTGAAAGTCGCATGTATTATACGGGTGGAGGAGGGGTGCGACCACCTAATAATCCAAATAAGAGAGCAATTAAGAATAACACCAAGAAAATATAGAATAAAATTTGTGCAATTCCACTTGCAGTAGCGGCGATGCCACCAAAGCCGAGCACGGCTGCAATGATCGCAATCACAAAAAAAATGACTGCCCAGCGTAACATATATCCTCCCATAAGTTTTTAGCGCGCATGAAGCTCTATTAGGGGGTGTCATGCGCATGTCTTACTCAGCGTAGCGAATCATTTAAAAAAGTCAATTAAAATTTTTATTTACATTTTGATAGAAATGACGTATCTGATGATTTTATCATTCAAAAACCTAAAGATAGGAGGTTTATATGCGTAAATGGTTATTAGCAGGATTAGGTGCGCTTGTATTGATGACAGGTTTGCAAGCGGAGGAGCTTGCGATAGGTAAGGGAGTTAATCCTTTGACATGCTTGCATCGAAAGCGTTGTTGCCATCGTAAGCGTCATTCTAATCCTTGTTGTAACCCTATTCCGGGGCCGATGGGTTTTCCTGGGGTACCGGGTGCAACGGGACCAACAGGGCCGGCAGGAGCAACGGGAACTTTGGCTAGCGTTTTATTGTCTTCATTTACTGATGGGACACAACCGCTTCTAGTATTACCGGCCACTAATGTAGTTATATTTGGTGCAGACAATTTTCCACCTATAGGTGGTGTGACACGTTCTCTTGATGGCACAACATTTCAAGTACCGGTTAGCGGTATTTATCATATCACATGGACAGGAACAGTTAATAATACTATTACAGCTGATCCTATTCAAAGAATTTCTGTTAGGCTTTTTGTGAATGGAATTCCGGCATCTCCTGATGAGTTCCAATCGCTTACAACGACTTTATTAGGTTTTGCAACATTTTCAGGGCAAACATCACTAGCATTAACAGCAGGAAGTACTTTACAGTTAATCCTAGAGGATGACAGTATTCTTGAGGTGGGTACGGGAGCTACGCTCAGCCAGCCTACTTTCACGATTTCACTTCTTGCTCCAACGCCATAATCCCTTTCATTGTATTTTGGATCGCATGTTAAACATCAACATGCGGTCCTTATCTTTTTGACATTTTCTGAGAGTATGCGCACGTTCTGTTCAGCATAGTGAACCACTTAAGAAAGTTAAATGAAATTTTTATTTACATTTTAGATAAATGTGGTTCATCATAGGACTTTCTTAAACAGAAAATTCAAGATTAAGGAGTTCATATGCGTAAATGGTTATTAGCAGGATTAGGCGCGCTTGTGTTCACGACTGGTTTGCAAGCGGAAGAATTTACTTTAGATAGAAAGATTAATCCTTTGTTATGCTTACATCGTAAGCAGTGTCGTCATAGTAGAAGTCGTTGCTCATCATCATCTAATTGTATTCCTGTCCCAGGACCGATGGGTCTTCCTGGATTGCCAGGAGTACCAGGTGCAGCAGGCCCTACAGGGCCAACGGGGGCAGCGGGAGTT
Source organism: Parachlamydiaceae bacterium (assembly GCA_030147755.1). Classification (GTDB taxonomy): domain Bacteria; phylum Chlamydiota; class Chlamydiia; order Chlamydiales; family Parachlamydiaceae; genus JASBUW01. Next base: position 1,084 of record JASBUW010000088.1, on the reverse strand, counting down.
GCAGGAGCAGCGGGAGCTACAGGAGCAACAGGAAGTTTGGCTAGCGTTTTATCTTCTTCATATACCGATGGTGCACCTCAAACTTTTCCTATACCAGTTATTACAGTTATATTTGCGTCCGAACAATTTGCACCTATAGGTGTTACACGTCCTACTCCCCAAACGTTTCGAGTACCAACGAGTGGTATTTATCATGTCACATGGACAGGAACAATGAGTAATGTTGGAGGTGAACTTTCTCAAGGAATTGCCGTTTTGCTTGTACGTAATGGAGGTATTGTAATACCACCAAGTGAGTTTCAAAGTTTTACAGTGCCTGTAGGTTCTGAAGTAACGTTTTCAGGACAAACATCGGTATCGTTATTAGGCGGAGATACTTTACAGTTAGACTTAGTTGATACGGGTGGTGGTACTCCTCTGGTGATTTCGATCAATCAGCCCACTTTCACAATTAGCCTCCTTGCCCCAGCGGAATAGCGTTTCTCCTGTTATTCTGGATCGCATGTAAAACGTGCGATCCAGTTAAAATCTCTTTATCATTTCATGGTAGAAGTTCTAATTTGCTGTTTTAACTAAGATTTAGTATGATGAGATGCGTTTGATGGACGAAACGACAAACGACTTTAACGATATAAACGACCTTAACGACAACGACAAACGACAATAGTAAAAGACTGTTGGCCATTTGTGCGGTAGCACTCTAACTGCATTAGCCCAGACCGAGCGCGTTTAGCGCTCGTTCTGGGTAAATAATGCCATGTTATAGGCACTGCGGTAGCAGTGCAACTATTTAGCGTTTCTGTAGCACTGCTAACCGCAGTGCGATACATTTTTGCATTAAGTCCCAGAACGAGCGCTAAACGCGCTCGGTCTGGGCTAATGCAGTTAGAGTGCTACCGCACAAATGGCCAACAGTCTTTTTAGGTGCATTCCAACCAATTATTTATAGTGGTCCCCATTTTTTAGACAGATAGTTTTGTCCTCTTTCAAATATAATGAAAATTTTGAAAGAGGATTTTTTATGGCTAAGGCTCCAAAAAAACGTACACCTGAATTTAAGTTAAATTTAGTGCTTGAATCTCTA
>JASBUW010000087.1 GCA_030147755.1 Parachlamydiaceae bacterium | reverse complement strand
GCGCTCGTTCTGGGTAAATAACACCATTTGATCAGCACTGCGGTTAGCAGTGCAACTATCCAGCGTCTCTGTAGCACTGCTAACCGCAGTGCAATATATTGTGCGTTAAATCCCAGAACGAGCGCTAAACGCGCTCGGTCTGGTCTAATGCAGTTAGAGTGCTACCGCACAAATGGCAAACAGTCTATGTATACAGTGAACGGTTACACCACAGAGAATACAGAAAGACACAGAGGAGTTTTTCATTTCAAGGTATTAAACACTATCGCCACGTGCACGCATGTCACGAATGACAGCGGCAATTCCAAGGCGGTCGATAGTTCTCATTGCGGCTGTAGATAATTTGAGAGTGACAAAACGATTCTCGTCTGCAAACCAAATTCTTTTCTTGAAAAGATTGGGTTGAAAACGGCGCTTTGTTTTGCCCGTGACTTTAAGACCAATCCCTTTCTTCTTTTTTGCAATACCACGAATAGCATACTTATAGCCACGTGTGGGCTTCTTACCTGTAACTTGACATACTTTTGACATGATTTTCTCCAATAGCGGTCGACAAATGAAAATAGGTAATATAGCAGGGATAAATTTAATAAACAAGGTGAAAAATGGAAAAAAGACTAGAATACGATAATTTAATGCAGGGGAAGCCATCCCTCACGGATATTAAAACGCTTGTTGATATGACGACGTCTTTCTTTGACGACTTGCTTATCATATTCTGCGTTGAGGACCTCTTCTCCATATAAAGTGCGCTTCAACTCATCTATTCTTTCTTTCAAAGCCTTTAAACGCAGCCAATCTCCTTGCGTAAATTGGTCCGGAGTCAATGCAAATCGCTCTTCTTCTTCCGAAGTCAGATGGAGTTCAGTGTATAACTTGACATCGTTTTTCTTGAGTTTCTTCAACTCTTTGTGAAAACGACTAATAATGTCTTCTATAGTTTTACTAGAAAGCTGTGAATCAGGGTCATGAATAATTGTCGCAATCGCAGCTAATTCAGATAAGTTATCAATAGCGATTTTTTGCAAAGCATTTTCAAAAGCAGCTTCTACTTTTGTAAAATTAACTTTAGCCATAAAAACACCTCTATTATTCTATATTAATTATATAAAGTTAAAAAATAATAATCAAGTTGGAATTAAAATGAAATTTAGATCCAATAGAAACTAAAGATTGAAAAATTACTCTTATCCTGTGTATGTATAACACTATCTTTAAATAGGGCAAGTAAGGGCTGAATTATGGAAAATATTGTCGTCGATATCGCAGTGATTGGATCGGGTCCTGCTGGGCAGAAAGCTGCCATTCAAGCGGCTAAACTGGGTAAAAGCGTCCTTGTCATCGAACGAGATATTGCTCCTGGAGGTGCTTGCTTATATTCGGGTACAATTCCCTCCAAGACATTTAGAGAGGCTGTCGTTGATTTAACGCGCTTTTATGATCGTCATTTTGAGGGCAAAGAAAATATCATGCCTGAGGTGACCATTGATGAGCTTAATTATCGTTTACACACTGTTTTAATGGAAGAACGGGATATTATTGCGCGTCAATTTAAGAAAAACAACATTCAATTTATTCAAGGATCAGCCCGCTTTGAAAATCAACATACGTTAATTATTGTCGATAATGATTATCGCTTGAAATACCAAGTAAAAGCGACTTACTTTGTGATTGCCACGGGATCTAATCCTCGCAATCCACCAGATGTGCCTTTTGACCGTGAAGTTATTCTAGATTCAACTACCTTATTAGGAATCGGCAGAGTACCTAAAAGCATGCTTGTGTTGGGTGGAGGGATTATTGGATCTGAGTATGCGAGCTTTTTTGCTGCTCTGGGAACCGAAGTAACAGTCATTGATCGTAAAGAGCATATGCTGCCGATGTTAGACGCCGAGATTGGAATCCATTTACAGACGGCTTTAACCGATATTGGTCTTAAGTTTAAAGGAAAAAAAGAGCCTATTGAAATTGCACGCAAAGATGATCATGCTTTTGTGCGCTTTAAAGATGGAACGACATTAGAAGCAGATGTTTTACTCTACGCGCTAGGGCGTATAGCTAATGTGGAGGGTTTACATCTCGAAAATACCGGTATTAAGGTAGATGCTAGAGGATATATTCCTGTAAACGCGCTTTTTCAATCGATTGTTCCTCATATTTATGCTGTGGGGGATGTCATTGGAGGTCCTTGTTTGGCTTCAACGAGTATGGAACAAGGGCGTTTAGCGGCGAGACATGCATGTGGAGCAGAAACTCATCATTTCCCTACATTTTATCCCATTGGCATTTATACTATCCCTGAAATTTCCTCTTGCGGATATACGGAAGAGGAATTGAAAGCTTGGGGCTTTCATTATGAAGTGGGGCGTGCCCATTATTACGAAATTGCGCGTGGACATATTGCAGGAAGTAATACAGGCTTATTTAAAATCCTATTTCACTCAGAAACACTAGAAATTTTAGGCGTTCATATTATTGGGCGCAATTCAACAGAAGTCGTGCACATTGGCCAACTTGCTATTAGTTTTCGGGCCCATATGGACTATTTTATTGATCATGTCTTTAATTATCCTACTTACGCAGAAGGTTATCGTATTGCGGCTCTCAATGGAATGAATAAAATCAAATTTAAAAAATAAAAGTGCTTATAGATTGAATTTCATTACCTCACATGCTATAATAATTATAGTTTTATTAAAGACTTCAAGCTTTAGTTGAAAAAATGAGTTTTTAGCATGTTAGATCATTCTGCAGAGGACATCCATCCTCGTCAAGAGTCCGAACAGTCGGAATATAAACGTCCTGATTTGATCATCATTGATCAACCTAGGCAGCAACAAGACAGCTCTTCTCATACACAAGCTTCCGAGCAAACAGGGGAGAAAAATCCACTTTCATTACGTTTTTTATGCGTCTTAGGACTCATTTTTTGCTTAGTGTTTGGTACCGGTATGTTTTTATGGACGATGGTTTTAACCCTTTTGACAACTGTATCTCTTTTTCGCAATCCTTCTCTCAATCAATCTGTACGTGCTTTTTGGGGAATTTGTATGAGCACAGCAGTTGCTGGGCTATGCTTTACTTTAGGTATTTTAAGTCCTACCTTAGGCCTTGGCTTATTGGTCCTTTATTTCTCCATTACAGGCGAGTTAATCGATAATAGTCTATTACGCAACATCTTGCGCCGCTCATTCGATAACCTTTAATTTATTTTATTTTCTTTATATTAAATTGATGTGAACATTAAAATAATTTAATGAATTTATTATTTAATAATATACAAATTATTAAATAATTTATTGATGGAGATTTTAATGATTTGCAATGATTTAGTGTATTTACCAAGGTCTACTGAATGGACAGAGACTCAACTTCAGAAATTACCTGAAGATGAGTTACCTATCTGTAATGGAGCAAATTTTCAATTTGGAAGAAATGAAGTCACGGTTGAAAAAGAATCTAACTTAACAGTTAAAGATTTAAAACAGCGTATTGCTAATGATTTAAATATTGAACTTATTAAAAAAATTAAAATTATATTTAAAGGTAAAGTATTAAAAGATGACTTTCCCTTAAATGAATTAGATACGCAAGATGCTTCCCTGCTTCATATTATATTGCCTTTCTCGTAAATTTCAGAAGATGCCTTATTTTTACCCCAAAAACAGCAATTGCATTTTTAGGGGGGATTTTATATAAATAAAAATCCCCCCTAAAAATGCAATTGCTGTTTTTGGGGGTAAAAATAAGGCATTAAAATGACAAAATTTATTGGTCGAAAAAAAGAATTGGAATCGCTCAAAGGGTTGCTCCGCAAAAAGAGTGCCAGCCTTGTGGTAATTCGCGGGCGACGACGAATTGGTAAGAGTCGTTTAGCTGAAGAATATGCGTCTTCTTTTAGCAAGGCCTATATTTTATCAGGGATTCCACCAGAACCTGGTGTCACGGCAGAAGCGCAAAGAACAGAATTTCTAAGACAGCTACAAGAATATCGATTGCCGATCTATCGGAGTGATGATTGGGGAAACTTATTTTATGATTTAGCACAAGAGTGCCAAAAGGGTCGAGTGCTTGTTGTTCTTGATGAAATCACTTGGATGGGATCTAAGGATCCTACATTTTTGCCAAAATTAAAAACTGCGTGGGATCGTTATTTTAAGCATAATCCGCAATTTGTGATGATTCTTTCTGGATCTAATTCTGCATGGATTAGCAAAAATATTCTGAGTAGTACAGGATTTTTTGGGCGTGTTTCTTTGCGTCTTTTATTAGAAGAACTCACTTTACCTGAGTGCAATGCCTTTTGGAATGATCATTCTGGAATGGTGTCAGCTTATGAAAAATTTAAGGTTTTGTCCGTGACAGGAGGGATTCCTCGTTATTTAGAAGAATTGCGTCCAGATCTATCTGCTGAGGCTAATCTTCAACGTCTATGTTTTGATTCGGAAGGTTTGCTTTTTCGCGAATTTGATCAAATTTTTCATGATTTATTTCAAAAGCAAGGACATTTTTATAAACAGATAGTTGAAAATTTGATTCAGGCACCTCTTTCCACTACAGAGCTTGCTAGCAAGCTGGGTCGATCGCGAGGAGGGGATTTAAGCAGAGCTTTGGAAGAGCTCATGGAATCAGGATTTTTGGCGCGTGATTATACATGGTCATTCACGACTGGAAAGCGTCTAGATTTGAGTCGTTATCGGATCAAAGACAATTATTTAAGGTTTTACCTCAAGTATATTCTTCCGCACAAAGAACAAATTGAAAGTACGCAGTTGCAGCGCTTGCCGCAGGGCTGGTTGTCCATCATGGGTGTACAGTTTGAGAATTTGGTCCTGAATAATGGATTTCTTGTTTGTAAGATTTTAGGCATTTCACCAGAAGATTTGCTAATTGCTAACACTTATTTTCAAACAGCTGGAGTCCGTAAACGAGGATGTCAGATTGATTACTTGATTCAAACCCGATTTGGCTATTTATATGCGTGTGAGGTCAAATTTCGACAAGGAGTCGTAGGTAAAGAAGTCATAGAGCAGGTCGAAGAGAAACTTCGCCGTCTACAACTTCCTCGCGGCTTCTCGTGCCGTCCCGTGCTTATCCATGTGAATGGCGTTTCAGAAGATGTAATTGATAGTGGTTATTTTGCGCGTATCATTGATTTTTCTGAGTTACTCAAAGCAAAACTATAAGTTTAATCACCTTGTGCCTTGCTAGAAGGTGGATCTGATTCTACTTTCGCTTCTATTTTTGATTCTACTTTCACAGACCAATTTGAGTTATAAACTTTACCACTTTCGATCAAGCTAATCAGTTGATTCATATTCTCTGTGATTGATTTTTGAAACTCTTCATAATTGACAGTAGGAGAAGTAGATTCTGGAATGCTTTTTTTAAAAGCTTCTAGTTCCTCACTAGCTGGACAGGTCAAATTGATCTTAACAATCACTTCAGAGATGGGTTCCTTTTCTGTGCATATAAGAGGGCTAATGAAGAGAAAGTTGGCCAAAAGAGATTTTTTCAAGAGATTCATAAAAAATTCCGCTGTTATAATGAATAAACTAACATGGTGTATATAAAATCATTGATTAGTTGTCCATGAGTTAGATTGCGAGGTTACCGCTAAATCTTGTAAAAATTGTCTAATCATCATTGTCCATGAAATTTGGAAGTATTACTTCCATTTTTCATGGAAGAGTCAATAATTTCAAGATTTTATTAATTAAGGACAAAAGGACAAACGACACTAACGACAAAGTCCACTTAGTCCATTGTCGTTAGTGTCGTTTGTCCTTTTGTCTTTAGTTAACAAGCTAGGCCTAAAGATTTTAGGATGTCAGCTTTTTATTCTTTAGGCAAAGCCACATTAAAGCGAATTTCATCGTTTTTCATTTCCAACTTCACTTTGCTATGCGGCGGAATTTTCCCTTCTAAAATCGCTGTCGACAGCTTATTGATCACTTCTTGTTGAATGTAACGTTTTAAGGGGCGTGCTCCAAAAATGGGATCATAGCCCTCTTTGGCCAAGTGTGCCAAGACTTGAGGAGCCCACGTGAGTTCGACATCGCGATCGCGCAAGCGCTTCGCGAGCAAGTTCAATTGGATCGTCGCGATTTTCTCCATGTCTTTTTCACGTAAGGGCAAGAAAGGCAAGATATCATCCAAACGGTTGATGAATTCCGGACGGAAGTGATTTTTAATCACGGGCTCCAGAATTAACATGATCTCTTCTTTTGATAAATCTTTGTGTACCGCTTGCATTTTCTCTAACAACAGATCAGATCCTAAGTTAGAGGTCATAATAAACAAAGCATTTTTGCAATTGACGACACGTCCTTTGCTGTCTGTTAGGCGTCCGTCATCAAAGACTTGAAGCAAGATATTGAATACATCATGATGCGCTTTTTCAATTTCATCAAACAGCACCACGGCATAAGGACGTCTTCTTAAAGCTTCTGTGAGCTGTCCGCCTTCATCATAACCGACATAACCAGGGGGAGATCCAATGAGTTTAGAGACCGTATGCTTTTCCATGTATTCCGACATGTCTAAGCGAATGAGAGCTTCTTCTTGATTGAAAAGTTGATAAGCTAAGGCTTTAGCTAATTCGGTTTTACCTACACCTGTGGGACCCAAAAACAAGAAAACACCCATCGGACGATTGGGGTCGCTCAAACCGGAGCGTGAACGTCTAATGGCATCACATACAGCTGAAACCGCCATGTCTTGTCCTACGACACGTTTTTCGATGTCTTTCTCCAAATGCAGCAAACGCTCTGCCTCACCTTCTAACATCTTGTTAACCGGAATGCCTGTCCACTTAGAGACAATTTCGGCGATCAAATGTTCATCCACTTCTTCTTGTAAGAGGCGATTGGGTCTTTCGTTCAATTGCTTTTGCAATTCATCTAACTCTTTTTGTAGTTTGGGGATGTTATTGTAGCGCAATTCTGCGACACGATTATAATCCGCTTTGCGTTCTGCTTCCTCTTCTTGAAAGCGGAGTTTTTCCAGTTGATCTTTCTTTTCTTTGAGAGTTTCGATGATTTTCTTTTCTTGTTCCCACTCTTGACGCAAAACGCCCAACTCTTCTTTGATTTGTGCAATGCGACCTTCCAGTTTTTCCACTTCATTTTTTGCTAACGGCGTATTTTCACGACGCATTGCCTCTTGTTCGACGATGAGACTCGCTAATTCGCGTTCTTTCGTGTCAATGGGGAGGGGACGGCTGCCTAGTTGCAAGCGGATTAAGCTCGCGGCTTCATCAATGAGATCGATAGCTTTATCGGGTAAACGGCGATCGGTGATATAGCGATAAGAGAGCATAACAGCCGCATGAATGGCTCCCTCTGTAATGTGTACACCATGGAAAATTTCGTAGCGCTCACGCAATCCACGTAGGATGGCAATTGATTCTTCGACGGTAGGTTCATCCACCATGACAGGTTGGAAACGCCTTTCTAGCGCCGCATCTTTTTCAATGTGCTTTTGGTATTCATTGAGGGTGGTGGCACCAATGCAATGCAAAGTGCCGCGTGCTAAAGCGGGTTTGAGCAAGTTGGCGGCATCCATCGCGCCTTCTGTGGCGCCAGCACCAATTAAGGTATGCACTTCGTCGATGAATAGAATGATTTTGCCTTCGCTCTTTTCAATGTCTTGTAAGATGCCCTTTAAGCGCTCTTCGAATTCTCCGCGGTATTTTGTTCCCGCGATGAGACTGCCCATATCGAGGGCTAACAATTCGCGGTTTTTAAGCGAATCTGGGACATCTTGCTGTACAATGCGAAGGGCGAGTCCTTCTGCGATGGCTGTTTTTCCGACACCTGGATCCCCAATGAGCATGGGATTATTTTTTGTGCGACGACTCAAAACTTGCATGGTGCGACGAATCTCCTCATCGCGTCCAATGACGGGATCCAATTTGCCTTTGCGTGCTAATTCGGTGAGGTTTTTACAATATTTTTCTAAAGCTTGTAAGTTAGATTCTGCTCCTGGAGAGTCCATGCGACGATCACCTCGTATTTTTTTGATTTGTTCTTCTACTTGATTGAGCGAAAGATTTGTCGTTTTTTTCCATGCGGCAAAAGGATCTCCGCCATTTTTCCAATAAGACACTAAAAAATGATCACTGCTCGTATAGCTATCTTTCCAGCTTTGCGCAATGTTTTGCGCATCTGCGATGCGACTTTGCAAATTACGTGAAGGCGTAGGAGGCTGAGCGGTCGATCCGGAAAAAGTGGGAAGATGCTCTAAATTGTGTTCTACCTCACGCAAAAGAGTTTGAGGTTTCGTTCCTAAACCGGATAAAATGGAATTAAAATAGCCTTGAGGATCTTGCAAGAAGGCCCATAGCAGATGGTTTTCTGTCACTTCGGTTTGATTGCGTCGTTGAGCTTCAGCGAAAGCCGCTTGTAAAGCTTCTGTCACACTATCGGTAAATTGATTCATAGGTATGCTCCTTACTTTGAAATCCAACAATTTAAAAATAGGCATTGATTAGCTGTTTGTCAAGTTGAATAGAGTATTTTACTTAGTTGATAAATAAAACGACAAACGACCCTAACGACAGAAACGACCTTAACGACAAGGACAAACGACAAAAAGGACTAAAGTCGTTAGTGTCGTTTGTCCTTGTCGTTAAGGTCGTTTCTGTCGTTAGGGTCGTTTGTCGTTTTATTTATCAATTAAAGTCTCACATCGCGTTATTTTAATAAAAATTTATACTATAATTATTAAACAGTGGCTTGAAACATAATTAATATGATAATATTAATTTATTTCAATTTTACCTAGGCAGGGAATATGGCACAACAGTATTGCGAATCAATTTATCAGAAGAAGAGACGTCTAACACGTGAGGTCATGGTAGGCAATGTGGGAGTGGGAGGACATAATCCCGTACGCATTCAATCCATGACTACCTCTAGCACGCGCGATGTCGAAGCGACGGTTGAGCAAGCGATTCGTTTAGCTGATGTAGGATGCGAAATTGTACGCGTCACTGTGCAAGGCATGAAAGAAGCAGACGCTTGCGAAGGGATCAAAAACGGATTGGTTCAACGCGGCTACAATATTCCCTTAGTGGCCGATATTCACTTTTATCCGCCGGCCGCAATGCGTGTGGTCGATTTTGTAGATAAAGTGCGGATTAATCCCGGTAATTTTGTCGATAAACGGGCTTCCTTTAAACTCATTGAATATGATGATGCGTCTTATGCTCAAGAAATTCTGAAAATCGAAGAAAAATTTACGCCCTTAGTGGAAAAATGCAAACGCTTGAAGCGGTCCATGCGTATTGGAACCAATCACGGATCATTATCAGACCGTATTATGAATCGTTATGGAGATACGCCGGCGGGAATGGTAGAATCGGCTTTAGAATTTGCCAGAGTCTGTCGTCAGCTGGATTATCATGATATTATTTTTTCGATGAAAGCCTCTAATCCACAAGTGATGATTCAAGCGTATCGTTTGTTGAATGCCGCCATGTATGAATTAGGATGGGATTATCCGTTGCATTTAGGGGTAACAGAAGCAGGAGATGGCGAAGATGGACGTGTCAAGTCTGCTATGGGGATAGGAACTCTTTTGATGGATGGAATTGGAGAGACCATTCGCGTCTCTTTAACGGAAGATCCTTGGTATGAAATTGATCCTTGTCAACGTTTGATTCGTTTAGCGGAAGAACAGGAAGGCAAAGGCGTAGAGCCCTTTGTGGAAACGTTTCGTCGAATTGATGAAATGCAGCGCCGTCCTGTGGCTTTTGACACCCATGTGCCTTTGCATCGCAATGGAACAGTTTTTTTAACAGTTCCTTCGCAAGAAGTGAAAGCTCCCAATTTTTATCAGCAAATGGGTTGTGAAGGTTCTTTTGGGAAGCCCAAGCTCAAGTCATTGACAGCGGATAATATGGTGTTGCGCGATTTTAGTTTAGATCGTGAAGCGACACAGCGCTTGCAACAAGTGCGTGAGATTGGCGTGGGTGTATTTTCTCAAAATCCGGGTGTACCTGGACTACATATCACTACTTTGCAAGAAGCAATTCAAACCAAGCATTTAAAAACGCAAACTGAACGCTTTGCGGTGCATCCTTTTCAAGATCAAGTACAGCCGTTGGTTGTAAAAATTGAAGAAGATTCTGTAATTAGCTGGAAACATTTAATAGATCTCAAACCGAGTTTAATTATTTTAGCCCCTGCCGACAATCGCTTGCACTATTGCCGTCAATTTTTTGAGTGGTTGCAAACGCATAAGCTAGATGTGCCGGTGATTTTTAACTTCACTTATACTTGTGCGCAAGAAGATGTGACGTTATTAGCGAGTATGGAATGCGGATCCTTGCTTTGTGACGGATTAGGAGAAGGTGTCTGGTTAGAAGGCCCTTATTCTTTAGAGTTTTTACGCCAATTGAGTTTCTCTATTTTGCAAGCGGCCCGCATGCGTATGTCTAAAACAGATTTCATTTCGTGTCCGAGCTGTGGACGTACCTTGTTTGATTTACAAGATGTAACGAAACGTATTCAGAGTCGTACTTCGCATTTGCCCGGAGTGAAGATTGCCATTATGGGATGCATTGTGAATGGTCCCGGTGAAATGGCCGATGCGGATTTTGGTTATGTGGGATCCAAACCTGGCAAGATTGATCTGTATGTTGGAAAAGAGTGTGTGGAGCGTGATATTGATTTCGCTGCGGCTGATGATCGATTGGTAGAGTTGATTAAGGCACATGGACGTTGGATAGAGCCTATTCAAGAAGAGCAAGAGCCGATACTGATGTCTTGATTTTTTTATAATTGATTATTTATCCCAAATATTCTAAAATAAAAGAAAAGGCACTAACATATGTCGTTTAAGCCGATAGATGAAAAGACTTATCGCCAGTACTTAAAAATAGTTGGTTGGAAACTAGAGAAAGGTAGTATTGATTATAAACTTTGTGATGAAAATGGGACTTTTCTTTGTGCTATAAAGATCGCTCATGGAAAGCAAAGTAAGCAAGAAGTAATTGCTCATAGTGTCCAAAAAACAGAAAAACTCTTTAAAAAGAGAGGTTTATCATGGCCACCAAAAAAGAAATAAAACAACATTTAGAAATCGCTCTTAAAGAAATCGGCCAAATTACACCTTGGTATGATAGAAGTTTCAAAAACTGGATATTCAGTCATCCTGATTATCCTGTTGAATATGCAGGAGACACTAAGGATGAGGTTATAAAAAATTACCCTATATATCTTTATGATTTTATTGAGGAAAGACTTAATGACAATCTAAACTCTCTTATAGAAAAAGAAACAAAAGGTAGAGGTGGTAAACGAGAAGGAGCTGGGAGACCAGTAGGAACTAAAAAAGAACAGAAATCTCGTATATATCTTCCTACTGATCTTGTGAGTTGGTTCAAGCAACATCCTGAATCTATACCGCAAGTACGTAAACTTATTCAGAAACAAAGATGTATTTAATTTATTTTATCTGAATGATTTTCTGATGGGATAATAAATTTTAAAATCACTGTTCTTGTCTTCGAAAGGCAAGAACAGTGTTTTTGCAATTATATACTTTTAACGCTTTGAACGGCTTTTACAGATTTCAAGAGACTCAATTTGCTCAGGAGATCATTTGTAGAAAATCCCCTAATATCTTTTGTAGACTCTCTTGCAGGAACTTCTCTTTTTGTATACTCTCTTGGCTTATTCAACTTCACTGCTAAAATCTGATCGGGAGTGAAAGTAACAGATGTTACGGACTTTACAGATACTTCTAGCTTTGTTGATGCTCTGGTCTTTGCTTGAGGATCATAAGCTTTTGCTTCGTAAACAGGTTCTTTAGCTGCCGCACTTAATCTTTGATTCAAAATATCTAAGTAAATATCCAAACGCCCTCTTTGTTCAGAGAAAAATTCTACCCAAGTTTTTTTATGGCTTTGCAATGTGCTTTTAATCACGGTTTGCGCTTGAGCAAAAGTATTTTTGCATTCTTCTTGAAGAGTATGAAGAGATTCTTCAATTGTTTCAAAATACATGCCTAACAGGGATTTAAGCTCTTCTGTTGTCAGCTTTTGTGCTTGTTGAATCATTTCTCTTTTTTTATTGATAGCGTTAAAGAAAGTTGTTTTTCCTTTTAATTCTGTTTCCACTTTTGCAATGTCTTCTTGTGTTTGTTGGATATCCTTTTTCGTTTGCTCGTCATCTGGATCTACCTTACTCAATTTGGTCAATGCTTCTAAGGTTTTTTTCAAACTTTGGAGTTGTTTTTCGTTTTCTTTACTGACTTAATCAATCAAATGAAACACAGATTTCAAATTAGCACGACTCAATCGATATTTTA
>JASBUW010000099.1 GCA_030147755.1 Parachlamydiaceae bacterium | reverse complement strand
TTCGGCTTAGCTGAAATTGAATTTGTTTTCGAGGCGAGTGTCTTCTAAAAAGGATGCTCTCAAAGAATTCAATCGTGAATAAACAGAAAAAGAGGACAAAACGAACCTCAAATTCTGTCCAATCTTTGGGGTCCACCATAGCTTTTGTCGTTTGTCCTTGTCGTTAAGGTCGTTTCTGTCGTTAGGGTCGTTTGTCCTTTCAACTATAGGCGAGAATGAGCGCACGCGCTGCATTGGAAATTTGTACGTTCTTATCATTTTTCAGAATATGAGCGAGTTTTAAGCCTTCTTGTTTTCTGCCCATCATAAAGAACGCTTTGGCAAGATTTAATAAAGTAGGGCCATGCTCAGCATCTATTTTCAACGCACGGTCAAAATAAGTGAGCGCCTTAGCAGGTTGATTCAGCTGCATATAAATGGCGCCCAATGTTTGGGCGTCATAAGCACTTTCCGGTTCTAAAATAATGAGGGCTTCGAAAAAAGAAAGGGCTATATCATATTTGCCTTGTCGCACATAAGAATAACCCGTATAGCGTAAATCTTCGATTTGATCTTCCGTCCATCCTAATTTTTCTCGCCAATTGATTTTCCCCATTATGACTAACCTTGTAAAAATTGACCGACGCGTCCAATGATAAAGCTTAACCAATTATTAATCTTTTTGATCTGTCCAAAGCAAGCTTTAAGCGCTTTTTTTTCGCGTTCTTCTTCTTCTGTTTCGCACTCTGTATCATCTAATTGCTGTTCTTGCTCCTCTTCTTTATCAAAAGAGCCCAAGCTGGGTGCCACGCGGAAAAATCCAAACGGTGAGCGCCGCTGAAAGCGAAACTGGGGAGGGGGAAAGAAATAAGACCAAGGCGAACGGACGGGGACTATCCCTAAGAGAAGATCCATCTCTGAAATACGAGGATATAAATCGACCAATAAGATTTGAGGCGGAATACTGGCGGCCTCGTCGAGGTGATATTGCTGTGTAATTTGCTCAATCAATTGAGTGCGACGCGCGTATTGCACGTAAATCCCAATGTCGAGCTTGTCTATGGTTGTCATATTTGCCCTCTTGAATCCTTATTTAGATAATAATTATCTATTATTTATTTTAACATTAATTGTATTTTTTAGTAAATTAATACGGTAAAACTTTTAAAATAAGGGCTCTATTATTATGAATGCGTTTCCCCATCATCCTGTTTTATTAAATGAAGTGGTGCAAGCTCTTGAGCCTGTGGTTTTAAAAGTGATGATCGATGGAACAGTGGGAGCCGGGGGACATGCTCAAGCTTTATTAGAAAGTCATCCTGAGATTGAACATTATTTAGGGATCGACCAAGATCCTCAAGCTCTTGCGTTAGCTCAAGAGCGTTTAAAGCCTTGGGCTCATAAAACGACTTTTAAGCATGGAAATTTTAGACAGTTTGACCTTTATCTAGAAGAATTAGGGTGGCCGCGCCCAGATGGAATTCTCTTAGATTTGGGGGTCTCTTCTATGCAGCTAGATCAAGCAGAGCGCGGATTTAGTTTTATGCGCGAAGGACCGTTGGATATGCGGATGAATCCCGAAACGGAATTAAATGCCGCCACGATTGTGAATACGTGGTCAGAACAGGAACTAGGTAAAATTTTTCGTGATTACGGGGAAGAGAAACATTGGCGATTAGCAGCGCGCCTCATCGTGCAAGCACGCGAGCAGCGTCTTCTGGAGACCACAAAAGATTTATCGAATCTTTTATGGCCGGTGCTGGCGCGTTATTCTAAGAAAAGCATTCATCCTTTAACACTCATTTTTCAGGCGTTGCGCATTTGTGTGAATCAAGAATTGGAAGTATTAGAGCAATTTCTCGCCAAAGCGATGGATTGTTTGGCACCGAAAGGGCGTTTAGCTATTATTAGCTTTCATAGTTTAGAAGATCGCATGGTCAAGACCCAAATGCGTTTAGCAGCGAGTGATAAGTGGGAAACTTCCGGTTTAGGAGGAGGATTATTTCGTGATAAAAAGCCGACAGTTGCTTTAATGACGAAGAAGCCAATAGAGCCTAGCGAAGAAGAATGCCAGCTTCATCCGCGCAGTCGAAGCGCCAAGTTACGTGTAGTGGAAAAATTAGAGGGATAATGTGGGATTACTAATCCGTTTGCTTTTATGTATTTCATTTGCCGGACTAGCACTTTATAAGTATATTGATAAACTCAATGAATTGACAGAATTGCGTTTATCGATTCCTGTTTTGACGCGTGAAGTGAAAGAAATTCATGAAAAGAACCTAGAATTGCAATATGCCATTGAACACTTTGAGAGTCCGGGGCATTTGATGGAGTTGGCTCGTCGGCCAGAATTTGGCCATTTGCGCTATCCTTCTACGCGAGAAGTGATTCTGTTGCCTGAGACATTGGAATGAGCTATTAATGAAAGGAAAAGGCACAACAATATCAAAGGAATCATAAATTTTTGTAGGCTTTTTCATCTTCACAAGATTCCCATTTGCTTAATGTGTGTTTTAGATCATTTAAATCCTCGCCTGCAATCTACATATTATTATTCTTTCTTTTCATCATGCTATTTATTTTTTTGTTCATAAAGATCTGTCATGTTCAATCCATCATTCAGGAATGTATCCCAAAGTTCTACTTCTTTATTTCTTTCTAAATCTTTAGCAGCTTCTTGAAATTCAAGGATTGCCTGTTCTTTTATCTTTTTATCTAAAAAAGTTTTTGTCTTTTCATTCATATTAAACCTTTTCAATTAATACAGAGCGAGAAAACGAGCACTAGTGATTATTATGATAAGGAGAAATAAATTTTTAAGAAATAATGTTCTCAAAAGAGAGTAAATATACTTATTTACTCATTTACTTATCTTTGATATAATGAAAGAAAAGGAGATCAATATGAGAGAGTCATCCCATCAAAAAGATACGGTAAGATTAAATTTTGAATTTCCAAGTAGCGAGTATCCTCATCTCA
This sequence comes from Parachlamydiaceae bacterium, assembly GCA_030147755.1. Taxonomy (GTDB): domain Bacteria; phylum Chlamydiota; class Chlamydiia; order Chlamydiales; family Parachlamydiaceae; genus JASBUW01. The sequence goes on along the minus strand of JASBUW010000099.1, from coordinate 23,091 downwards.
AGATGATATTAGCGAGTAAGCGTTTATCTTTGAGAGATTTTGCTACGCGTGTCTTAGTGAAAGCAATAGAAGAAGCTGAAGATGAGATTCTTGCGCAGAAGGCTAATGAACGCTTAGATAATATGAAGCCAGAAGATATGATTTCCTGGGATGAAGCGATGCGTCAAGCTGGTTGGGATAATGACAAAGTATAAGCTTCAGTATGATAAAAAATATCTAAAAGACTTTGAAAAAATTCCTCGTCAATTTAGAGAAAATATTCGGGAAAAAGTAGAAAGTTTAGCTGTCAATCCACGTCCTGATGGATCTGTTAAACTCAGTGGATCAAAAAAAAATCCTCTTTATCGTATTCGCTGTGGTGATTACCGCATCATTTATACAATTCAAGATGATAGACTGGTGATTATTATTGTTGAGCTTGGTCATAGAAAAGATATTTATCGAGAATTATAAAGATTACATTCCACCATGACCCCTTTATTGGAATTAGGACCCGAGAAACGCCGCCTCTTATGGATTGCTTCCTTCATTTTTTTGCTTTTTTCTTTGCTAGTCGCACAATTTTACCATATTCAAATTTTGGAAGGTAAGAAGTGGGCTACTCAAGCCCAAAAGCAACACTTTTTCCTTGTCAAAGAGCCTTTTATGCGGGGAAATTTTTACTCTAATCCCTACATTAAAAAAGCTCATCCACCTGATCCTCAAAAATTTGTGATGGACGTTCCCAAATTTCACCTCTACGTTGATCCGGAATCTATTCCTGTTTCTTTGAAAGATGAAGTGGCACAACAACTTACCACACGCTTAACACTAGCTCCGCCTGAGAGTTTGATATTACGTCAACAATTAGATAAAACTAGTCGTAGTCGCAAACTGGCGACATGGTTAGATGAAGAAACACATCGTTCTCTGCTTCACTGGTGGCGTGGTTATGCGCGTCAACATAAAGTGTCACGCAATGCGCTGTTCTTTGTGAAGGATTATCAACGCTCTTATCCCTTTGGCAAATTATTGGGACAGGTCTTACATACCGTCCAAAATCAAAAAGATGAGGTGACGAATCAAGCCTTGCCTACAGGAGGGCTTGAGCTCTATTTTAATTCTTATTTGCAAGGAAAACAGGGCAAAAGGCGGCTTTTGCGTTCTCCACGCAATGCACTAGAAACAGGTGAAGTCATTGCTTATCCTGAACATGGCGCAGATATTTATTTAACGATTAATGCCTATCTACAAGCTATTGTAGAAGAAGAATTAGCAAAAGGAGTGAAAAAAAGCAAAGCGAAAGGGGGCTGGGTAGGCATGATGGAGCCCCGCACGGGCGAAATTTTAGCTTTAGCTCAATATCCATCTTTTTATCCGCCTGATTATCAAGCTTATTTTAATGATCCTGCTTTGATTGAAAATACGAAGGTGAAAGCTGTCACAGATGCCACTGAGCCGGGATCAGTCTTCAAGCCATTTACAGTGGCTTTGGCGCTGAAAGCCAATCAACAACTGCGGCAAAAGGGTGAACGTGAATTATTTTCTCCGGAAGAAAAAATTCCGACAAGCAATGGGCGTTTTCCTGGGCGTTCCAAACCGATTACAGATACGAGTTTACACTATTATCTCAATATGGATATGGCCATGCAAAAATCGTCCAATATTTATATGGGACGATTAGCCGAGCGCATTGTGGCACGTATGGGCAATGAATGGTATCGACGCCAATTGCAATTGTTTGGATTTGGTCAAAAGACGCATATTGAACTCCCGGCTGAAAGCCCGGGTGTGTTGCCTACTCCCGGTAAATTGCATCCTAATGGCGCCTTAGAATGGTCGGTCCCCACTCCATTTTCTTTAGCCATGGGGCATAACATTCAGGTCACTACACTGCAACTTTTGCGCGCGTATGCTGTATTGGCCAATGGAGGATTCCTGGTTCAGCCCACTTTAGTGCGTCAAATTATTAAAAAAGATGCGCAAGGGCAACAAGAGGTATTGCTCGATCATTTGTCTCCGGAGCGTTTGAAAGCTTTTCCGCGGGTGTTGGATGAAGAAATTGTCAATCGCGTTTTACGCGCGATGCGCTATGTCACCAAACCGGGCGGAACAGCCACTAAGGCGGATGTGCCGGGCTATACAGAGGTAGGTAAAACAAGTACGCCCAAAAAAATTGTGAATGGCCTGTATTCGGAAACAAAATATTGCCCTGTTTTTGGAGGATTTACACCTGTCAAAGATCCTGCCTTTATCTTAGTCGTCATGATAGATGAACCTGAGTATGGTTATATTCCGGGAATTGGCAAGAATCACCATGGAGGAAATTGCACGGCTGATGTGTTTCGTGAAATTGCGAAACGTTCACTAGCTTATTTAGGGATTCCACCGGATGATCCGTATGGCTATCCTTATGGGGATCCACGTCGCGATGCGAATAAAACAGTTTGGATGAAAGAAACGAGAGAGTTGCAAGAAATATATAATAAATGGAATAAAGTTGTTCAAACTAAATAAATGTTGATATCATGATGAAATTAAAGAAACTTGTGAAAGATATCCCCGGCTGTCAAGTGAAAGGCTCTAAAGAGGTAGCCATCACAGGCGTGAGTGCTAATTCTAAATTAATTGCGCCGGGCAATCTTTTTATTGCACGCAAAGGCAAAACCCATGATGGCGGGCATTATATTCAAGAAGCGATCCAAGCAGGTGCTTGTGCAGTCGTGACAGATTTATTTGATCCTTCTCTCAAACACATCACACAAGTGATTCATCCGCATGTGCAGGCGATAGAAGCCGATTTAGCTGCGACTTATTATCAGTTTCCTTCGCAAGAATTATTACTGGTCGGTTTGACCGGCACAAATGGAAAAACCACCACTTCTTTTATTGTGAAGAATTTACTCGAGCGTTTCATGGGATCATGTGGATTAATTGGTACGATTGAGTATATTGTGGGTGCACAGCGCTATCGCGCGACGCATACGACGCCTGATGTTGTCACGAATCATAAATTGTTACGTGAAATGTGCTTACAAGGCTGTCAAGCGGCTGTCATGGAAGTGACTTCGCATGCGTTAGATCAAGGGCGTGTCGCAAATATTGATTTTGATGTGGCCCTTTTTACCAATTTAACGATCGATCATTTAGATTATCACAAAAGCATGGAGCATTATTGTCAGGCTAAAAATCGCCTTTTTCGTCAGATGGGACAAATTCCTGGCTCAAAAAAGAGAGCAAAATGGGCAGTTGTCAATCAAGACAGTGAATGGACACCTGCTATTGTGCAAGGATGTCAAGTGCCTGTGTTGTCTTACGGGATGCAGCAACCCGCAGATTTATTTGTGACGCATCTGGAATTTGAACAACAAGCTACACGTGCAAAGGTCACTTATCAAGGGGAAACGGTGGATTGCTATTGGCCCTTTATCGGACGATTCAATGCGTACAATTGCTTAGCAGCGCTAGCTGTTGCTTTGACACAAGGGGTTTCTCTAGAAAAAATTGCGTATGAAATGGCAAACTTACCTCCTGTGCGTGGACGGTTAGAGCCTGTTAAAAATGAGTTGGGATTAAAAATTTATGTGGATTTTGCCCATTCGGGAGATGCTCTTAAAAACGTTTTACAGACATTGCAAGAAGTGAAAAAGCAAGGGCGTCTTATCGTTGTTTTTGGGGCAGGAGGAGATCGCGATCCGAATAGACGCTCCTTGATGGCGAAGGCATGCGAACAATATGCTGATGTATGCGTGATCACTTCGGATAATCCACGTTCTGAAGATCCTTACCAAATTTGCACGGAAATCGCGCAAAATTTTACGACATCTGCTTGTTATCAACTAGAAGTAGATCGTCGGTTAGCCATTCAGAAAGCACTGGAAATGGCTGATCCTAACGATATCGTTCTCATTGCAGGTAAAGGGCATGAAACGTATCAAATTTTTGCTCATCAAACAGTAGAATTTGATGATTGTCAAATCGCTGCTGATCTTTGTGCTCAATTATGTATAAAACCTGCTTAAGAGGATGCATGTTACGTTGGATTTATTTTTTAGGACTCATGAGTTTAAACTTATGTACGGTTTTACATGCTGAGCTTCCTTATCGTTCTTCCTTTCCTTCAAAAAAATCGCTTCCTGTCCAAAAATCAAAAAATACATTGCCTACGCCTCCTTTACTGATCAAAAAGCAGATGATTGTTTTGGATCCGGGTCATGGAGGCCATGATGCGGGAACACAATCGATTTCTAAACCGCGTTATCAAGAGAAATCATTAAATCTTGTCACGGCTAAATTTGTGCGCAGCTTTTTGCAGCAACTCGGCTATCAAGTGTTAATGACAAGAGAAGATGACACGTTTATTGCTTTAGATAAACGCGCAGAGTTTGCGAATGAAAATAAACCCGCGTTATTTGTCAGCATTCATTACAATTCTGCTCCTAGCGCGGAAGCGGAAGGTGTAGAAGTATTCTTTTATCAATCGAAAGAAAATAAAGAACGCACGCAAAAATCCAAACGCCTCGCTCAAATCGTGTTAAAAAATATTTTAGAACAAACAAAAGCCAAATCGCGCGGAGTCAAAGCGGGCAATTATGCGGTGATTCGTGAAACCAATATGCCGGCTGTCTTAGTAGAAGGGGGATTTGTCACCAATGAAGCTGAACTACAAAATTTAAAAGATCCGACTTATTTGAAACGCATTGCATGGGGGATTGCGCGCGGGGTGGATGACTATCTGAATCGCACGCGTAAAACTGCACGAAAATAAAGTTCTTTTGAATGAGTCGTTCCCCTTAATTTCATTTTCTCTGTATTCTCTGTGCTCTCTGTGGTAAATTTTATTATTTTACCACAGAGTACACAGAGAACACAGAGAGAAAAAGTCTAATACAATGCGTCCTCGGCGCGACTCGAACGCGCGGCCTGTTGCTTAGGAGGCAACCGCTCTATCCACCTGAGCTACGAGAACAGATGAAAAGATCTTAAAAGATTACTTTGTTTTACTCAATTCTTTTGTAAAATTTAATGACAGTATCTCTAAAAAGTAATTGCTTAAATTAATAAATTAGTTTATATTCTATTCTTTTAATAATAAGAAGAGATTGTGATGAATATTTATTCTATTAATACATTATTAGCTCATATTGAACCCCTTCTTCCAAAAAACACCCTAAATAGTGTGTCTGCTCAGCAACAGAAAATCATAGGCTTAGCCTTGATTGCTCTAGGAGGCATAGCCTGTCTTTTTTTAAGTTGTCGTTATTGCTTTCGAGCTAAACAACAGCCGGTCGCGATCGCACATCAACCAAATAATCCAGCCAAAGACAATGAGCAAGAACGTTTAAATAGATTATTGCCGGCTCAAGAAATAGGAGCTCCCCCAAAGGTACAAAACAAACCCTATCCTACATTGGTTCTTCTACATGAGCATGTAGATAAAGCGTTTGATGCTTTGAATAAGTTAGAAGGAACACTTGACCAGCATGGCTTTGATACGCAAGCGGTTTATGATAAGCAAAAAATGAATCAGTTTGTGACGGGAATCAAGCTAGATCTCAAGCACCCTTTAGAAGATCGACAGGATCCCCACTTATTTGTCGCGTGGGAAGCCCTTTTGAGTGAATTAAGGGAAGCTCATAGAAAATTAAGATCTCTTGTTCCTCAAGATTTTATTTTATCTGAAGAAGAAAGACAAATTAAACTTGAATTTTGGAAATCGACGGATATTTTGTATGATTGCCTTGCTAAAGGCTATTATTTTCAAAATGATTTTCAGAAATCTGGTCAAGCCGTCTTTAAAATAGTTCTTGATTATGAAACTAGAGAATCTTTTTTGCTAAAAATAGCAAATGATTATTATCAGAGAAAAAGTTTTAAGGGTGCTTTTACGATAATAAAGCACATTAAGCATAATATTAAATATAAAGATGATTTCTGTCTTAAATTAGCTAAAATGTATTTTGATAAATCTAAGAGCATTAGAAATAATCAAAATTTAGTGTATAAAAATCTTCAGAACAGTTTAGATATTCTTAAAGAAGTTAAAGAAGATCACCAAAATAAAGAAGCTTTGCTTTTTAATATTATCGATAAATATTTTAACTATAGAAATTACCAAGCTATCCTTCCTGTGCTTAGAGAAATTAATCACGATGAAGAGCGCAAAGAATCATGGGTAACCCGATTATTAAATATTCATCGTGCTGCTAATGATTATCAAAAAATGACGGAAACGATTCAAGAAGCTTATGCGAATAATCCTAAAATGAAAGATGCTTTGTTAAATCGTATGTATGAGCTAAAGGTATAATTTTAAAATTAACAATTATAAGGAATTCCTATGTCTATTCAATCCGTTCGTGCTTTATCTACTTCGACTTATCAATCGTTCTCAGCCTATATGACAGTTCGGCAGCAAAAAGTGGCGACTGTGGCTTTATTGATAGTGGGGTGTTTAGTCGCTCTTTTTGCTTGTTATTGGCATTGTTTTGGCACAAAAAAAAGAAAGGTGCGAGTCAACGAGGGGGAAAATGATGTAGAGAATCCTAATGCTCAGGCGCCAGTTAACAATAAGTGGCAGGCTCAAATTGATAAGATGAAAAAAGACCAACAAGAGATGGCAAATTTAGCAGCAGAAAATCAACAACTTCAGTTGAATTTACAGCGCATGTTAAACACACCCATTCAACAACTTGTCCCTCAACCTTTTATTGCTCGCCTACCTGCTCCGATTCCACAATTTGTAGCTCCGGCTCCTGCATTTCATGCTGTTCCTCCTCAAGCGGCAGCAGCTCCTGCTCCTAGACAGAATTTTCCAACATTGCCCGAATTGCTTGCTCATGTAGATGCAGCGATTAATCACTTAAGTGATTTAGAAAAGAGTATGAATCAAAGAGGGGTGAATACAGATCAGGTAGGTTTGGCAGGCATTATCTCTAACTATAACACGCAGATTAAACCTACTTTAGTACATCCGATAGATGGAGCTAATGATGCACAACGTCTAAAGTGGAAAGATCTATTAGAAACATTGAAGCAAGCTAAAAGGAAGTTATTTTCCTTTATAGATGAGGCTGAAATAATTGCGCATGATCAGAATATGCATGAAATACAGCTAATGTCGAATTTTTCTAAAGTGATAGATCCTCTTTATACTTGTCTTGCGGAGGGATATCATTTAGCCGGTCGTTACAAAGAAGCTGTTGAAATAGCTGATAAAATAGCTAATGATAGAGAATTCAAAGATAAACTGTTTATTAGTAGTGCTGACTATTATTGTCAACAAGGTCAACTGAAAGAAGCTGTTGAGGTACTTGGAAAAGTTTGGGATGATAAAGCAGGTAAAGACAAAGGTTACATTAAAGTAGCAGAAGCTTATTGCCAAAAAGATGAACTAAAAGAAGCTGTTGAGGTGCTTGGAAAAGTTTGGGATGATAAAGCAGGTAAAGACAAAGGTTACATTAAAATAGCAGAAGCTCATTGCCAAAAAAATGAATTGAAAGAAGCTGTTGAGGTGCTTGGAAAAGTTTGGGATGATAAAGCAGGTAAAGACAAAGGTTACATTAAAATAGCATGGGCTTATTACAAAAAAAATCAGCTTAAAGATGCCTTCAATGTGCTTGATAAGATTTGGAACGATAAGAAAGCTAAAGATGAATGCTTAATGAAGATAGCAGAGGATTGTTACAAGAAAGGCAATCGCAAAGAAGCTCGAGATGCGATTGATAAAACAGGTTTGGATTATAGTACTAAACAAGCTCTCCTCAAAAGATATCAATAGCAAAATAGCATTTTGTTTTAAACGAAGTGGACATCGTTCGTCCACTTTGTCCACCCAGTCCACGACGTCCACTCCTTGTCCACCCTGTCCACTTTTATGCCATTTCAAAACATTCTTATCACCCACAAATAAAGTTTTAGTTGCTTTTTACTCATCTTAAACCTTAAATTCTTGCTAACTTTAAGAAGTCTATCTTCGAAATAAAAAGTTTTGTTAATTTTTATTTTTATGATATGACAAAGTTTCACAAATTTAAGGAACAAAGCTATGAGTTTATGGCGCACTAAATCAATTGAATTTATAGAAGAAGAAGCCAACAGTGGCACACAAAAGCTGGAACGCTCATTAGGATCTGTTAGTTTGATCCTTATGGGTATTGGAGCCATTATTGGCGCAGGCCTTTTTTCCATTACAGGGATTGCCGCCGCCGAAAATGCAGGCCCTGCGATTGTGCTTTCTTTTATTTTAGCTTCCATTGGATGCGCCTTTGCCGGTTTATGTTTTAGCGAATTGGCAGCCATGATCCCTATTTCAGGGGGAGCATATACTTATACTTATACCACTTTAGGTGAGTTCATTGCCTGGATTGTAGGATGGGCTCTCATTTTGGAATATGCTGCCGGAGCCGTTGTCGTGGCTATTAGTTGGTCCGCATATGTTGTTTCTTTTTTGCAGGATTTTCATATTCAATTGCCTGCGACTTTTATTGCTTCGCCTTGGCAACCCACACATCTCCTAAATGGGACGGATGCTTATGGTCTCTTCAATTTACCTGCTGTGATAGTGATTGTTCTTTTGACAGGTGTTTTGATTGTGGGAATCGATAAGTCTGCTAAAGTAAATGCGGTCCTAGTGGCTATTAAAGTGGCTGTGGTGTTGCTATTCATTGGCATAGGCTTCATGTACGTGCAAGCAGACAATTATGAGCCTTTTATTCCTGCCAATACAGGTGTATTTGGAGAATATGGATGGAGCGGGATCATGCGTGCTGCAGGTATTGTCTTCTTAGCTTACATTGGTTTCGATGCCATTTCAACAGCTGCTCAAGAAGTGAAAAATCCACAAAAAGATTTACCTATTGGGATTATTGGATCACTTGTGATCTGTACAATTCTCTATGTTTTATTTGCGTTAGTGTTAGTAGGAATTGTGCCTTATCCTCAGTTGAATGTGGCGGCTCCTGTTGCAGCTGCGATTAACAAAACGCCTTATTTATGGTTGAATGGACTTGTCAAACTTGCCATTATTGCCGGTCTGACGTCTACGATTTTGGTGTTGCTATTAGGGCAATCGCGTATCTTTTATACGATGTCTAAAGATGGACTCTTGCCTCCTGTCTTTTCTCAGGTTCATGCTCGTTATCATACGCCTTGGATAGCTAACATTGCCCTGATGATTTTGGTGGGTCTTGCCGCTGCATTTGTACCGATTTCTTTAGTGGGACAACTCAGTAGCATTGGAACCTTATTAGCTTTTGCCATTGTATGTGCAAGCGTGATTGTTCTCCGTAAAACGCGTCCGGATACACCTCGTCCATTCCGGACTCCTCTTGTCCCTTGGGTGCCTTTACTGGGAATTTTAACCTGTTTAGGACTCATGTTTTCTTTAGATTGGCCGACATGGGCGCGTTTAAGCATTTGGTTATTTATTGGCTTGATCTTTTATTTTTCTTATGGCAAGTGGAATAGTCATTTAGCGAAATTAGAGAAAACCTAGGAGCAATTTAGTTGTAGCATGCGAAATAACCATTCGCTATGCTGCAACTCAAAGTTAAAAGGATTCTTATGTCAGAAGCAGATATTGGTTTAATTGGTCTGGCTGTAATGGGGCAAAACTTGGTCCTTAACATGAATGACCATGGTTATACCGTTGCTGTTTATAATCGCACCACATCCAAAGTGGATGATTTCTTAGCAGGACCGGCAGCCGGAACGCGTGTGATTGGAACGCATTCGATAGAAGAACTCATTCATAAACTCAAACGCCCACGCCGCGTCATGTTGATGGTCAAAGCAGGGGAACCTGTAGACGATTTCATCAATCTGTGCGTGCCATATCTGCAACCCGGCGATATTATTATTGATGGGGGCAATAGCTTATTCACAGATACCAACAGACGTTGTCGTACCCTGAAAGATAAGGGAATTCTCTATATTGGTGCTGGAATTTCCGGTGGAGAAGAAGGGGCACGTCATGGTCCTTCTATTATGCCTGGGGGAGATCCTGAAGCTTGGCCGTATGTGAAAGACATTTTCCAATCGATTAGTGCAAAAGTAGAGGGCGAACCCTGCTGTGATTGGGTGGGAGATCAAGGTGCAGGGCATTATGTGAAAATGGTGCATAATGGAATTGAATATGGCGATATGCAGCTGATCAGTGAATCCTATACTTTGCTTAAAAATGCTCTTGAAATGAGTCCTAAAGAACTCCATCAGACTTATGCTGAATGGAATAAAGGCGATTTAGATAGCTATCTCATTGAAATTACCGCTAAAATTTTTGATGTATATGAAGAAAATGGTACCCTTCTATTAGATAAAGTTTTGGATGTGGCAGGTCAGAAAGGAACAGGAAAATGGACAGTGATTAATGCGTTAGATTTGGGAATGCCTTTAACGCTCATTGCTGAAGCTGTTTTTGCACGTTGTTTATCTGCCTTAAAGGATGAAAGAATAGCAGCGAGCTTTTTGCTTAAAGGTCCTGATAAAAAATTTGAAGGGGATCATCAAGCTTTTACGCATGCGGTTCGTCAAGCTTTATATGCCTCTAAGATTATTAGTTATGCGCAGGGCTTTATGTTGATGCAGCAAGCGGCGCAAGAGTATGATTGGCGTCTTAATTATGGTGGAATTGCGTTGATGTGGCGTGGCGGATGTATTATACGCAGCCAATTTTTAGGTAAGATTAAAGAAGCTTTCACGCATAATCCTACATTGAAAAGTCTTTTATTAGACGAGTATTTCTTGACAGAACTTCAAGAAAGGCAAAAGGGATGGCGTCAAGTCGTTTCTAAAGCGGCTGAATTGGGAATTCCCATCCCTTGCTTTAGTACAGCTTTATCTTTTTATGATGGTTATCGTTCGGCTCAGTTGCCTGCTAATCTTTTACAAGCGCAACGTGATTTTTTTGGTGCGCATACGTATGAGCGCACAGATCAACCTAGAGGAAAATTTTTCCATACCAATTGGACGGGAACCGGAGGAAATGTGAGTTCGGGGTCGTATAACGCTTAAGAAATTATTAACTACATGAGATGAAAATTATGAAAATAGCAAATTTATATCGTTTATGTGTGTTATTGGGCTTATTAGCTTATGCCCCACTTTCAGCCTTTTATTGGCAACCTCTTGACCTTTCTATAGAAGGGCGCATTGCTTACTATAAACCGAGTTCTAAACGTGTACAAGAAATTTACTCCAACGGTTGGGCTGATTATCAAGTAGAGGTATCTAAAGATTTCTTTTGTAATTGGCGTGTATGGGCTGGAGTGAGCGGCTTTTCAAAAAAAGGGCATTCCATTGGATTTAATGATCCGACAAGAATACAAATGATTCCCGTGAGTTTAGGTGTGAAGTATATGTATTCTTTGACTCCTTGTACTAAAATCTACTTAGGGGGGGCAGGTTGCTATAGCTTCTTAAAGATTAGAGATCATTCAGACTACGTGCATCAGCATATTCGTAAAGAAGAGTTTGGAGGATTGATTCAGGCGGGTGCTTATTACTATTTTAGTCGTTGTCTGTATGCAGATGTTTTTGTTGATTACCTCTTTCAACATTTTCATTTTTCTCATTCCCATGATAGCTATTATTATGTAAAGAGAAATTCTTTGGATATGAGTGGCTTTAAAGTGGGAGCAGGCATAGGCTGCACGTTTTAAGGAACTCTGAGTGATGAGTTCCCCTCTACGGGGGTTCACCTTGTGCGCCTTCTGTTAACCACGTTTGTAAATTGGTTAGGCTTTGCTGCACTTGCTGGGCTAAGGCTTCTTGCATTTGTTTTTTGTGAGTTCCTGAAAATTGCTGCGGATGGATAGGTTTTCCAAATACGCACGTAATGCGTGCGCCAAATTTGGGCCAGCGACTATGGCGGGGCCAAGCTTCAAAAGCTCCTTGCAGATACACAGGAATCAACGGACATTGCATGCGCATCGCTAACATGGCAATTCCTGTTTTAATGGGTTGTAACTCTCCTGTGGCAGAACGTATGCCTTCCGGAAAAATCACCACTTTTTTGCCTTCGCTGAGTAACTGACAAATGAGTCGTAACGATTGAATGTCTTGTGTGTTTTTATGTAAAGGATGCGCATTAAGGCGTGGAAGTAGCCAGCTGAAAAAAGGAGGCTTAAAAAGGCTTGCACGTGCCAGAAAATGGACTTCTTCCGGACATCCTGCTCCCACTAATGGAGGATCTAAAAAAGAGACGTGATTAGGAGCTAAAATAGCGGCTCCTGCTTGCACATGTGAGTTGCCATAAACGCGATAGCGATAAAAAACTTTAAAGCAACCACGCAAAAAATAACCAAGTGTCTGATATAAAACGCTCATGTTGCTGAAGGGGGAGTCTGCTTGTCACGCTTCGTTTTCAAGGCATCTTTATATTCTAAAATTTTATAAACTATTTCATCTACCGTTAAATCTGATGTATCAATCACAAAAGCATCCGGTGCTTGATGAAGAGGGCTGTGCTCACGACTCGAGTCGTATTCATCTCTTTTGTTAATCGCTTCTAGGCATTGCTCAATTGTTAAAAAGAAAGCCTCATCGGGATTTTGAACTTTAATTTCTTCAAAACGTCTTTTAGCACGTACTTCATCTCTGCCTGTCAAAAAGATCTTTAAATTAGCTTCAGGGAAAACAACTGTTCCCATATCACGCCCTTCAAACACAGCGTTTACGCCCACAGCTAATTCGCGTTGAATGGCAATAAGCTTTTCTCGCACAGCTTTCATAGCAGAAACTTTAGAAACGGCAAAAGTGACTTCTTTTCCTCGAATTTGCTTAGAAATATCCTCACCTTCAAAAAAATATTTGCGTTCCCGTTGAACGACCTTAATATCAAATTGAAAAGTATCTAGGAATTTTTGCAGCTGTTCGGGCTGGTTAATGTCAATATGATGTTTGAGAATCCCATAAGTAGCGATGCGATACATCGCACCTGTATCAAAGAATATATAGCCAATGGATTGCGCTAATTTTTTGGCAATTGTGCTCTTACCTGTTGCGACAGGTCCATCAATCGTAATAATCATATTTTATATCATCCTAAGCATTGATCACATACATTTGTAACATAAGATACATTAAAGGTAAGGTAAACACAAGGGAATCTACCATGTCTAATATTCCCCCTAGTCCCGGCAAATGACTGCTATCTTTTACACCCGCATCTCTTTTAAGGACAGATTCAGCTAGATCTCCTAGCTGCGCCAGAATGCCAATAACGATTCCTAGCCAGAAACTTTGTCCAATTGTCAAAGGCAAAGCGGTAGGAAAAAGAAATGTGAAAAAAAGGCTAGTCAATAAAGCGGCTCCTAATCCTCCCAAAGCTCCTTCTAGGGTTTTTTTAGGACTAATCAAAGGTGCCAGTTTTGTTTTTCCCAAAATTTTACCGACGAAATAAGCACCCACATCACACATTTTACTCACAAGTAAAACATAAGCTAAGCATAAGCGTCCATCTTGTAGTGCATCAGGTGGAAAAAAATAGTTGATGCGCACACCACAACTTAAAGGAATTGTCAAGTAAACGATGCCAAAGGCAGTAATTGCTAGGTTCCCCAAAGGGGAATTCTGTTGTTTAAAAAATTGTAAGAAAAACAGCAAAAAAGATCCTAATAAAATAAAAGCAGGTAAAGGACCTGCCTGCGGATGGTGAGTGCTCCATGCCACTGCGATCACATACACAATAGAACTTCCAATCCCTAAAGAGACGAGAGGCTGAAAGCCTTTGTTTTGAGTAAGTTGATAATATTCTAAAAGAGCTAAGCTAATAATGGCTGCGTTGAAAAGGATGAAAATGGGTTTGAAATAATCTGTATAAGAATAATAAATACAGAAAAATAACCCTAAGGTACCGATGCTACTCATGAGTAAGCGTTGCTTCAATTGGCTTGAAAAAATCATGAGAATTATGCGCCTCCCCACCGTCTTTGACGCCTTTGAAAATCTAGGATAGCTTCAATCAAATGTTGAGGCGTGAAATCAGGCCATAGAACGGGTGCAACGTGAATTTCACTGTAAGAAATTTGCCAAAGCAAAAAATTGCTGACACGTAGTTCTCCGCTTGTGCGAATCAACAGATCAGGATCCCCCCAAGGATAAGTATCTAAATAGCGCTCAATGGTCTTTTCGTTAAAGTCTTCTTTCTTTAACTGCTGTTGATCATAATCTTCGAGCATGGCCTTGAAAGCGCGGCAAATTTCATTGCGTGAACCGTAATTGAGTGCCAGAATTAAGCGAATCTTATCACAATCTTTTGTCGCTTGTTTTGTCTCTTCAACAGATTCAAGTAAAAACGCAGGAAGTGGATCTAAATCGCCAATTGTCTCTAGCTTAATGCCACACTCCACCATCTCTTCGCATTGTTCGATTAAGTAAGTGGCAATGAGAGCCATGAGAGCCAAGACTTCTTCTTGTGAGCGATTCCAATTTTCTGTAGAAAAGCTATAGAACGTCATCTTTTCAATACCCAGCTCTTGAGCCGCTTTGACCGTTTCCATTAAAGTGTCTGCCCCTTCTCGGTGTCCTGCTTGTATACTGGAAAGGCGTTTCTTGGCCCAACGTCTGTTGCCATCAGGAATAATGGCAATATGGCGCGGTAAACGGGATCGATCCAATAGAGCTAATTGGGAAGGATGAAACCGACTGGTTCTTTCTTGAAAAGGTATAATCGCCACATCAACTGACATAAAATCTCCTAGTCACCTGCTTTTAACACGTCCATAAAGGCACTTTGAGGAATATTGACTTTGCCAATCTCCTTCATACGCTTTTTACCTTTCTTTTGTTTTTCCCATAACTTGCGCTTACGCGTAATATCTCCACCATAACACTTAGCGGTGACATTTTTTGTAATAGCGCGAATCGTTTCGCGTGCCACAATTTTGCCTCCAATGGCTGCTTGGATGGGGACTTTAAATAGCTGCATGGGAATCACTTCTACAAGTTTTGCGCAAATGGCACGTCCTTTGCTTTCTGCTTTTGAACGATGGACAAGGCAAGAAAAGGCATCAACAGGTTCTTCATTAACACGGATTTCCAATTTAATAATATCGCTCGGTTCATAACAATCAAACTCGTAATCAAAAGAGCCATAGCCTTTAGTAATCGATTTGAGCTTGTCATTAAAATCGGTGATGATTTCATTCATGGGAAAACGATAGGTGAGCAGCAAGCGGCGCGCATCCATCGTTTCTGTTTTGACACAAATGCCACGCTTTTCCATTCCTAAGTTCATGATGGCTCCTAGATACTCAGAAGGGACCATAATATGGCATTTGACCCAAGGTTCTTCCACACTGCGAATATGAGTAGGATCCGGATAATGCGCAGGATTGTCTACTTCTCTGACACTGCCATCATTGGAAATGAAGCGATAAATGACGCTAGGAGCCGTTGAGATAATATCCACATCAAATTCGCGTTGAATGCGCTCAAACACGATCTCTAAGTGCAATAAACCTAAAAATCCACAACGAAATCCAAATCCCAAAGCGGTACTGCTTTCTTGTTCAATATGAAGGGCTGAATCATTCAATTGCAGCTTCACCAACGCATCGCGTAACGCTTCAAAATCTGTAGAATCGATAGGATAAATTCCTGCGAATACAACAGGAGAAATCACGCGAAATCCGGGTAAGGGCTCTGCAGCAGGATATTTTTGATCAGTCAACGTGTCACCAATTTTGACATCCGACGTATTTTTGATGTTGGCAATCATGTAGCCCACTTCACCGGGACGCAACACATCAATAGGACCTGCTTTAGGTGTAAAGACCCCCACTTCTAGCACTTCGCAGTTTTTATTGGTCGCCATCATTTTAATGAGCGTTCCACGTTTAATTTCGCCGCTGATAATGCGAATATACACCATGACGCCGCGATAAGTATCATAATGCGAGTCAAAAACAAGTGCGCGTAAAGTGTCATCTACAGGTTCTTGAGGAGGTGGAATAGCCGTTAAAATGCGTTCCAAGACCTCATCGACTCCTAAACCGGATTTGGCAGAGCAACCAATGGCATCTGAAGCATCGAGACCAATTACATCCTCAATTTGCTTACGCACCCCTTCCACATCGGCTGCAGGGAGATCAATTTTATTGATGACAGGCACAATCTCTAAATTACGCTCTATCGCGAGATGTACATTGGCTAAACTTTGGGCTTGTACACCTTGTCCGGCATCCACCACAAGGATGGCACCTTCGCAAGCGGCAAGTGAGCGAGATACTTCGTATGTAAAGTCCACATGGCCCGGAGTATCAATGAAATTAATTTGGTACGTTTGACCATCCTGTGCCGCATAATACATGGTGACAGGATGCGCTTTAATGGTAATGCCACGTTCACGTTCTAGATCCATATCATCTAATAATTGCTCTTGCATATCGCGTGCAGCAACTGTGTGCGTGAGTTCTAATAAACGATCGGCAAGAGTGGATTTGCCGTGATCAATATGCGCAATAATTGAAAAGTTGCGAATATTTTTGATATTATATTTATGATGCATAGGTAAATATTTTCCAAGTAATGACAAAGAAGATAATTTAATTGATTAGCTTAAACTTTTCAAGCTTATATAATGGCATCACTTCAAGACTAAGAGGGGTGGACTTTGTGGACGACGTGGACTTCGTGAATGTAAAGCTTTTGATTATGTTCACGAAGTTCATGTTGTTCACAATATCAAAAATTTCATGTCTAATAGCAAGTTTTTTTATTAGAAAATAAAACATTTAATTTTAAAAATTTATTTTCTTTGACACAAATAATTTAAATTTATATATAGTTTTTTATGCCATTAAAATTATTAATCTTAGAAATAAAGGAAAATATATGGGTGTAAAGAATTCTACGGTTTTAGTAGTCATACCTACTTCTTACGATCTTGCCTTGCCCCAAGTTATTCCTCCTGCATCATCTCCTTCCTCAACACAAGAAGTAGCTAACCAGCTAAACCAGGTAACACAAGCATTTGCTGAGTATACTCTAAATGAGGATGGTAAAAAAGAATTAAAAGGTAGAGTAGAGGATTTAACCAAGGAAAAAGAAGGATTGACAGAGGAGCAACTTCTTCAAGATAATTTAGCCTTCCAAAGAGAAAGAACAGGGCGTATATTCAAAGAATTTTATTTAAATCCAGTTATTCATACTGCTCTAGTGACCACTTTCAATTCTATTTATGCGATTCCATTAGCAGTTGCTTTTCCAACCTTTGGTATTCCTTTTGCTATAGGTATTCCTGCTTTCTGTGGAGCTGGAGCTTATGCTCAAGCTTGCGAAGCGCAAAAAAAATTTGAACGCATTGAAGCCGAAGTAAAAGCAACTTACCCAGAGTTAAGTGATCGGGCTGTTTTTGACATGGCTTTAGAGCGCTTTCGTCCAGATCTAAAAAAAGATCCTAACCCTATTCATACCTTGCCAATTTAGTCAGGAGCGATTTCTTTTATAGCATGTAATTTGATTTTAATTTTTGCCTGCGGATCAGCGTGTAAAGTAAAGAGTCCTTTTGTTTCAATTGGTCCTTTACAAGCCGGAGTCTCAATTTCAAAACGCTTAAGTATTTCGGAGATCAAAGATTCCATTTCGGCTTTGGCTAAAAATTGTCCGGGACATGTGTGATGCCCCGTTGTAAAAGGGAGCCAGGGAAATTGTGTTGGGATCGTTTCAAATCTTAGGGGATTAAAAACCTCAGGATTGGGGTAAAGAGCCGGATTTCTGCCTGCTCCGGCAACCCAATTGACTAGATAGCTGCCTTTGCGAATCCATTTACTCCAGATAAGAGCATTCTGAGTATCTCTTAATGTTAGCAGGACATCTTTACGTAAGACGCGTCCCATAATGTAAACGGGCGGATTTAACCGTAGAGCTTCGATTGTGCACTTTTTTAATAAACTGGAATCTGGAGCTTCTTGTCGTATAGCATTTTGATAGTGTCGGTTCTCGTCTCTTCCCAATTCTAAGAGCAAATAGTGTGTCACAGCAGCTGTTGTTTCTGTTCCGGCCAAGTACAGAAAGAAAACATAGACTTTGATGGCAAATGCGCTGAACCCATTCTCTTTAAGTCCTGCAATAAAAGCAGGTGTGGGTTCTAACGCAATATTTTGTTCAATCAATTCGCGCATTGTTTGTAGTGCCACCTGATAGTCATGCTTTTCTTGCTCTGAGGGAGGACGTTGTACGATGCCATCTCCGATGACTTTTCCAATAGTTAAAAGAGCTTGTACAACTTTTTGATAATTTTCTCTAGTTGTATAATAACCTGTAAAAAGACGTCCGATGACGGAAATGGCATATTCAAACACTAATTGGGCAGGATCACACGCCTGTTTTTCTGAAGGAGATAATTGATCGAGAATATCTCCTGCAATTTGATCGAGTTGTTCCTTATAATTTTGTACGGTTTTATGTTTAAGAAAGCTCATGACACGTGCTCTTAAAGAGGAAATGTGTGCAGACTCGGCTGTAAAAATCACAGCACTGATGACTTCTTTTTCTTGGTCGGTGATTTGAGCCATTTCTTCAGGATAAAGATCCCGCACGATTTTATTAATAAAAAGCTTTTTATTGTCAGGCACATGAAAAAGCCCTTGTTCTTCATTGCGATATTGACTTAGAACGAGCTGAAGGAGCGTCGGATCTCTGACAATATATTGAGTTCCTGTCGGAGTGCGCATGTGAGAAACTAATTCACCGGGCTTGCATATTTTAACAAGTAAGCCATTGATATCCTTTTGTGAGTAGATATACCAAGCATTTCTAAAACTAGAGAAACTTATTTTCGCGCCTATTTCTTTCATGGCAGGCCAAATTTTATGCCACCAAGTTTTTTGAGGTGGCTCTTCAAAATGAGCGGTATAAGTGGTATGAGGAGAAATCTTAGAACGATGAAAAGGGCAACGCAAACCTTCTGAGTGGGACATGGCATGACCTACATATGAAATAAAATAAGGGAATCATAAAATTGAAAAGGTGTTAGATACAAGAAAAATGATACAGGATGAAAGAATGATTCATAAAACTAAAATCAACCATATTTGGAAGATCAATACAAGCAATCCAGGTAAACTACAAGAATTTCAACGTTTGTTCGCTGCTTATGACGTTCAATTACAGAATACCTCTATTGATGTGCAAGAAATTGTAGCAGATCATCTCTCGGTTGTTGCTCATAAGGCTTCTCAGTTAGAAGAATTTGTGCTAGTTGAGGATTCATCACTTGAAATAGAAGGCGCAGCTGTTGGTATTCATGTGCGTTGGCTTCTAGACCATTTGGAAGACTATCTAGGACATCAAGCTCTATGGACAGTTTTACTAGCTTATCGACAAGGAAAAGAAGTCATGATTTACAAAGGAGAAGTGCAAGGACAAATTGTGCAAGCTAGAGGAGTACAAGGATTTGGATTCGATCCTGTTTTTTTGCCATTAAATGCAAGTCTGACACTAGCAGAAGCAAAACCAGATGCGGTTAATGCGAGAGCAAAAGCTGTGGAGGCATTCATGCAAAACGAGAGATTGACAATCGTTAAAACAATTGATCATTGGGATGGGGCCTGGCAATAGTAATTCATGCGCAATTTATTACCAAAAAACTCGATTTTTGAAGTTGTTTGAATATAAAAAAGTTGACTTAAATAAAAAGTTCTAGCTAAAGAGGAGTTTGTAAAGAAAAATTAATAGCAAATAAGTTTGCTATTAAGCATATACCACTTTTTAAAAAGGAAAGATGTTATGAAAAAAATGTTTTTTACTCTTATGCTAGCTTCCTCTACTCTATTTTCGTTTGTAGATCATAGTGTTCAAGCAAGTGTGCAGTCAAATGCTTTAACTGAAATGAGCGAAGATGCTTTTTTATCAGCAAGATATAAAAGAGGATGTAATCGGAGAAACCATAATAATAATGGTTTTTTAGGTCCTCAATATGGATCATTTGCTTCAGCAAGCGGAACTACAATTTTTCCTGCTCCATCTAATGAGCTAACAGGTAACTTTCCTACAGCGATTCCTTTTGCGTTAGTAGGTCCCACTACTAGCGGAATTGAATTAGTCTCTAATTTTGGTGAGTCAGCCATTCAAATTTCTGTTCCAGGAGATTACCAAGTGACTTTTGGTGCAGGAACATCAACACCAGAACCTAACTATATTTCATTATCTCTTAACGGCATTTTCCCACTACCTGGTACTCTATTGGCTATAGGAGATTTTACAAGCATTTCGACCATTATCACTATTACTCCTAATGATCTTCCTGCTATACTGAAAGTCGTCAATAGTAATAATGTACGAGCTAACACTTTTGGTAAGTTTTTTGTTTTAAATGATTTAGGAGCTATAACTGGTTTTCTTACCATACAACTTCTAAGCAATGGATCATAAAGTAATAAGATGCTTATTTAGATTGTTTCTTTGCTTATCGGTGCGTTCTATAGTGAAAATTGATCACTATAGAATGTACAGACTTTATAGTTCTCAATTTACCTAATTATCTATCTTTTCGTTTCAATCCAAATCCCCAGCATTTTGTGTATACACAAGCTTTTAGAAGCGATTAAATATGAAGTAGAAAAGTGCGGCCAAGATGACTCGAACATCCACCGAGTTGCCCCGACTAGAACCTGAATCTAGCGCGTCTACCAATTCCGCCATGGCCGCAGAAAAGAAGAATCATAATAGCAAGATTGTGGTTTATACACAAGAAAACTAGCAAAGAGACATAAACGACAAACGATATAACGACTTATTGTTGTTATGGTTGTTTGTCGTTTATGTCTTTTTAGATAGTTGTAAAAATTCATATGAGATGATATTTTTTTAATCTCACTCTATAATTTAGGAAAAAAAATGAATTATCTCATCATTAACTGTGCAGATCCTTGGTATTCTTATCTTGAAAGCGGAAAAAAAGAAGTGGAAGGACGCAAAGGTCAAGATAAATATAGACAGCTTAAAACTGATGATATCATTGTCTTTAAATGCGTAGGAGAAAACAAACAATTCTATGCGACTGTTCTTAAAGTCGATGTTTTTAAAAATTTAGATGACTATTTAACATCTGTTACGTTAGCAAAAGCGCTTCCTGGTGTCACAACAATGGAAGAAGCGCGTCGTATTTACTATCAATGGAGTACGTCCCAAGAAATAGAAGAACAGGGATTCGTAGGCATTTGGATTAAAGTCATTCCTCCTTTGCAAGGATAACCACAAATGCTCAGCGTATACTCAAAGTGCCTTTCTCCGCTTTCTTTAGTTCAAGAGAGCAAGTCTTCTTACTTTTCTTTAACAGAGCAGCATCTTCAAGTGTTATGGTTAGAACAAAAATTTTTTAAACAGCTAAAAACAGTTCAAGGAGAATCCATCGAAGTGGTTTCTCCTGGTGTGTGGAATAAAGAAGCAGGTCCTGATTTTCTTAAAGCCCACATACGCATTGGAGAGCGTGATTATCGAGGTGATGTAGAAATTCACTTACAAGAGAATGGTTGGTATCAACATCACCACCATCAAGATGCACGTTATAATCACGTCATTTTACATCTGGCTTATTGGCAACCGGCACGTAGTCTTCCTATTAATAAAGAAAATGGTCAACAAGCTTTTGCAGGCTATTTAGATGAATGCTTAACCCTGCCTATGCCGCAATTGCTGCGTTTAATTGATTTGGACCTCTATCCAAGCAAAACATTTGCAGGCAGTGGACATTGTGCAGAGCATTTATTTCGTACGCTTCCTGATGCACAAACGCGAAAATTGTTTCAATCTGCGGCTTATTGGCGTTTAGAAAGAAAAGGGTATTTTTTAGAACAACACTTCTCTCAGCGTGCTTTGCAATTCGCTGGCGGAGTGGCAATGGCTTTAGGGTATAAGCAAAATGCCATGGCTTTTTTAGAACTCTTTACTTATTTGCTAACCTATCGTGATTTGCCATACGAAGAGCTATTAGCTCTTGCATTGGGGTGTTGCGGGTTTTTAGAAGAAGGCAGGCAAAAGAAATGGGAGTCCTCAGCATACTATCAAGAATTGCGCCTTTTGTGGTGGGGAAAAAGAGATCAAGTCACAGTGCAGATAAATTTGAAACTCGATCACATTCGTCCTTTGCATCATCCGATTCGACGCCTCGCTTATTTGACGCGCTTGTTGCAAGATCCACAATTAGAAAATTTATGGTCATTGTTCTTACAAGAGTGGGAAAAATTTGTATTGCAAGCAGATAAAAATTTTAAGAAATTGAAGAATCAATTAATTGAACTTTTACCGCATTACACAGATTCTTATTGGGATCATCATTATACCTTTGAATCGCATGCTCAAAGCAAACATTTGCCTGGATTAGGTTCTGAACTGAAAATGCATATCTTGTTGAATACCTATCTTCCTCTTTTGTATGCAAGCCTGATAGGACAGTCTTCTAATTGGCAACTTTTCCAAGATTTTTATGCATCGCTTGAAATGGCCCTCACAAGTAAAAGCCGTTATTTACAACAACGTTTTTTTGGAAATGAGAAAGAACCAGATTTTCTAGAAGAAGCGCAAATGGCGCAAGGTGCTTATCAATTGCATCACGATTTTTGCATTCACTTTGAAGCTAGCTGTGAGGGATGTCCATTTGTAGAGCGTTATCAAGCTATGTATTAATTTTTAACATGATTGGCAATACGCAAAGCGTTTGGAGTGCGCAAGTCCTCTCATCCTATTACCCACAAGTGTTTTGACAAAGATTAATTGTGTCATGGCAGTGACAACCCTCGAAAGAACTCTAAACTATGAGTTATGAGCTCTGAATTAATGAGTTGTGTCACGGCAGTGACGGCCCTCTCAGTAGCCCAGAGTTAAGGCTCGCGAGCGATTAGCGAAGACGAGCCGCAACTCTGGGAATTGGTAAAAAATAATCCTGTACTGCGGAAGCAGTACCTCTATGGAACAAATTGATTAACGATGTTTTATCGCTCAATTAAAGATGCGTTGCTACCGCAACGCCTGAAGTTTGGACAATTGTAGCTAATCGCGGCAGCGATCAAAAGTGGGAAGCCCCGCGTGAAGCGAAAGGCCGGTTAGGCCTGTAGCGGAACGTGGGGTTAAAAATGCAAAAATAATTGAGCTGCAGTAGCAGCGATAGAT
>JASBUW010000098.1 GCA_030147755.1 Parachlamydiaceae bacterium | reverse complement strand
CCGAAAGCAAGAAGTAAAGGTGCGTTTGCTGGTAGTGAAAAACTCATAAGTGTCTCCATGGTATAAAAAACCAATAAAGCACACATTTATAAAGAATTATTCGTTAATAGACTTCAAAAATTTTCATGCAATTTCCCTGCTTTAAGAGGTGATTCCGAAGTGTATAGGTTCTGCTTCCACTATATTTAAGATTAAATTTAATAATAAAGTGAGGATGAGTATCACTTTTTTCATATAAACCTTAATTATTTTTCAGGTTGTTTAGGTGGCGTTGCTATTATCAATTCCCAACTATCATCTGTCAGCCAAGTATTTTCGTTTGTTGATCGCCATACGTAACCAGTTGCTGTATCTAAAAGATATAATGTTGCGCCACGGCTTATTACCATTTGGTAGCGGCCTATCTGCAAATTTTCTTGTTCTGTGTCTGGAGTAGTAGGTGCTGATTGAGCCATTAAAGATGAAAAAAAACATAGAGATAAAAATAGAAACTTTTTAAACATTTTATAGCCTTAAATTGAGGGATAGATGATAGACAAACATAATTGATAGATATCTATAAATCAAGAAGAATGATTAAATTTAATGATGATAAGTTATAAAAAATTCAAACTATAAATCAAAATTTTCTCAGGAAAAATAGAGCGCTTTTGCAATCACAGTGTAGACGTCTTGAAAACTTTTGAGATAAAAACATTAATAGGAACAACTTTTATGACCTTTAATCGTTTCCAATGATAAAGAAGCCGCGGAATATCCACTCTATCAAGAATTTCATGCTCACCAAAAGGGTGCTCAATCTTTTCTTCATATCCTAAAGCCAATAATTTTAGATTCACTTCATGAATTGCTTTTAAAAATATGATGCCCACATAACTGGCACAGAGCTGTGTCTGACCAACGTCTAAATTAATTTCTGAAAGATCATGTGTAGCCAAACTCTTATGTCCGCAAAGAAATGTTAATAAACGTGAATTTTGGATAAGAGCTATTTTATAAAATTTTTACATCTAAATATTTACAGTTGAAAAAAAGACCTTCACATGGTTAAAAAATTTGTTTTACGCAAAACAAATAACCCGGAAGGTCAAAATGATTGAACGAGACATCGCTAATTTGGTAGCTATTTTTTGTGATGTAGATGATTTTTGCAAGCAATTTGAAGCAGAATGGCAAAAAATTTTAGTTGAACAGGGCGAACAATTAATTGGAAGTAAAAGAAAGAAAAATCGACGTTCTGAATTATCATTAAGTGAAGCTATAACTATCACTATTATGTTTCACAAAACAGGTTATAGAACATTTAAAGACTATTACACAAGATTTGTTGCTTCTATTTTAAAAACTTACTTCCCTAAAATGTTGAGTTATAGCAGGTTTGTGAATCTTATGAAAACTTGTTTATTTCCCCTATTTGTATTTTCTCAAGGTTGTCTTGGTGAATGTATAGGCATTTCTTTTGTCGATTCAACAATTTTAACTGTTTGTCATCCACGACGCATCCATTCACATCGTGTGTTTAAAAAGATAGCAAAGAGGGGGAAAACATCTACGGGATGGTTTTATGGGTTTAAATTACATTTAATTATCAATGATTTAGGTAAAATTTTAGCTTACATGTTAACACCCGGTAATGTTGATGATCGTATTCCGGTTCCTGAGTTATCTACAGACATTATTGGAAAACTATTTGGCGATAAAGGCTACATCTCTCAAGAATTATTTCTTAAATTATACGAGAGGTGCTTACATATTATCACAAGGCTCAAAAGAAATATGAAAAATAAATTAATGTCTTTAGTCGATAAAATATTATTAAGAAGTCGTGGGATTATTGAAAGCGTGAATAATAAGTTAAAAAGCTGCTGTCAGATTGAACACCACAGACATCGTAGTCCTTGGAATTTTTTGATCTATCTCGTTAGTGGAATAGTCGCATATGCTTACGACCCTTATAAACCTTCTGTTCAATTGACTAAAAAAGAAAAAGAGAATTTGACTAGATGGATTGACTCTCAAAATATAGTACAAATTAGTTTTTAACAAAATGAGTTATCCAAAACTCGCGTTACCTATTACAGTTTATCTGCAAATTTTTCTATTATCTGCAAGATTTCTTGAAAAGTAGGTTTCTCTTTGTAATAGAGAGAGTGACTGAGTTCATATTCATTCTGATATTTCTGTCTTGTTTCTTTGTCTCGAAGGAGAAATGCTTCATTCTCCAATATGATCGCATTGTCTCCCTTGCGGAACCGCTTTTCTTTGTGATCCTTATATTCCGCTGTTAAAATAAACTCTTGGATTTCTGGATTTTTTAACAAACAATAAACATCGTAATAATGCCGCATAAAATTCTCAGAAAACATTCCTTGCGTTTGCTGTTTTCTGAATTTTGTAGAAATGGTTTGGAGCTTTTCAACAAGTGTATATCCAGGGTGATAGCAAAGTACATTTTTAGCTCGATTATCGCAAATATTCACCCTATTTTCAGCATAGTCATATGCCCAAGAACTTACTGTTTTTGGGAAATTTGGTGTGATATCGTCAAATCCAACCTCTAAAAGAATCCCTTCTTTGATGTCTTTTGGATGACTATAGGACATTTGGTAATAAAGTCTGATTCCACCACTTCTATACTTATCATCGTCAAATGCCGTATCGCGCTCACTTTTTACAATCCCGTCTATTTTGATGTTTTGCGCGAGCCAATCATAAAAAAGTCGACGACTGTCTCTATGAACGTTCTTATTTTGATTTCGTCCTATATGAACAGATATTTCTTTAGGCGGTTCTATGAGAATATCTATATCTTCAGAAAATCGCTGAATGAGATTGTACCCTTTAGAAAGGGAAGTACCCCCCTTCATTTGAGAAAATTCAGTCCTTGATTTTGGAGTCCATATAGACAATGCATAATCCAATAATCCTTAACGATAAGAACGGGACTGATGGACAATTCATTTGATAAAATCAATATAAGATCATTGAAATTTGGATGGTTATGCAAATAGTCGGTCATTCTCTATATTTTCGCGATAGATTTAAGCATTTTTTTTGCACGTACTCCCCCATAATTTAAAAGGGCATCTTTAAGATGTTTTTGATTCATCGATTGTGCTTTTGCTTTTACAAGATCTAAGACCCGTTCTCGGTTTTCAGCCAATTGATCAATATGATTTACAAGATCAACCAACAGAAATTCCTCACAGAGATCAGATGGAAAGTGATGTTTTAAGACAAATCGAAAAGATCGCATTCCCAATTTGAATATACCATGGCGTTTATGGTTGTATACAATAGTTTCATTATAGAGCTGAGTTGTTCCAACTCCCAAACTATTATAGGCATTTGGGGTCATCAGGAGAAATCTGTCATCCTTCAGGAAAGCTTTGACAAGTTCATGATCATTTGGAGGCACAGGTCCAAATGGGGATTCTTTTGGACAATAGTACATTCCACCGGATAGTTTGAACAGAGCTTTTTCTTCTTGAAGCTGGCTCAAATGACGATCAACGGCATTCGACCATTTTTCGATGTCAGATCGCCTATAGACTTGTCCAGGACTCAGATGAGTCCTGATTTCTTGTAATGCTGTCATTTCACTGGCCTCCTATAATTAAGTATACCATAATTTCAAAATATTGCAAGAATTTTAATTTAAAAATCATGCACTCGAAGCCTTTTTGTGTATTGAAAAAAATTTAGAATAGTTATTTTCAATTTACATTAATTAATTTATGATAAAATCATTGCAATTTGCAAATAACATGAATATTTAAGAGGAAGTTATGAAAGTTTCTGTATTATCACAGTCTGAAAAAACACCATCAACGATTTCTTCTAATCTTGTGAAATGGCGAGAGTATCATTTTGAAGACGTGACTCTACAAGGTTCTATTATCGATGAAGTCGTCACAAATAAACAATTAAAGGGAACACTTCTTTCTTGCACAATTGAAACAGAAGCAGGAAAATGGCAGAATCGGCAAGCTTTCATTGAAAAAGTATTAGCAAACATCTTTTCCCGTTGTCCTAAAGATGAACCCCTTGTGTTAATTTCGCTTGGATCTGATCGCCTTCTTATAGAATATATTTTAGGCAAGTCCTTACTTGAAAACGGCTTTCAGCAACTCTCTTTTATACTTATAGATCCCATTTACGCTCTGTCCGATCCAAGCGAATTAAGAATTACTCTAAATGTTTTAGCTGATTTTCGTAAACACATCGAACAAGTGTATTTAGCTTCCTATCAAGAGGGTTTGGCTAAAGAGCGCATTCGCTTTCTTTCAAGAGGTCAAAATGTAGCAAAATGTTTTCCTCAGCATGCAAACGTTGCGTTGATTGAATGCCTTCCTTCTTATGCAGAATGCTTAAAAGACATTGTCAAGCATTGGAATAAAGAAAAAGCAAATATAGTCAAGTATGAGCCAGATCAAAAGAAAGCTGCTGAATTAATTGCAAATCTTCCCTACAAGGTAAAAAAAACAGAAGATCTGTTAGCGGGGGGATGCATTGTTTCACCAAAGCATGCCAATGCTTTAGCGCTTATGCCGAGACAATATGCCGAGCAGTTACAAAAAGCTGGAGCTAAATTCAAAGAAACATCTAGTTTACCAGTGGCTATCTTTCAATTTGCTGCCTCTTATTTCTATCTTGATTGGGGATGCAAGATTGAGAGTGATGGGTCCTATCATCTGAGTTTTAATGGTGAGGAATCTTATTTTGCCAGCCTAGGCCTGTCTTCAGATCAAGAAATAAAGGTGGGTAAGGATGAGGTTGTTCGGGTGAAAGAATGGATTCCGACAATAAAAAAGCGAATAGAAGAGTTGCTCCAAAGAGAGATCAAGCAAATTGAGCCCAATCAAGCCAATCTTTCACAAGAACAAATCTCGAGCCTATTAATAAAAGTGCAAGAGGTTGCTTTACTTTATATGCCAGGCATCCAGAGCTACTTTACGGCCGACTATGCTTTAGATCGAAAAGAACTGCTGACCACAATTAAATCTCAAGCTAGCCAGCATTATCGAAGAGCATTTAGTCTTAGCGCTGATACCTATACAACTTATAAAATTACAATAGATGGAATTTAAATCTGATGCGAACCAATTATTCAAGAACTAATAAATAGGAATTATTCCTTTTGCTCTTAGAAGAAAGACTCATCATTAGTGACATTTTAACTTTGATATGAAATGAGATGCTGCCTCATCTAAAAACCAAAAAAGCACTAAAATGAAAGTATTCCTTCACGAATTAAACCAAGTTTACTCTCTACTTCAATCCGAGCAGATAGAGGAAGCTGCAAAAGCTTTTGCTCAAGCAATGAAAGATATCGACTTTACCAGCTTAATAACTAACCAGCCTTTAACAGTTGATTTTTCAGCTTTAGAAGCTTTATTTAGAGTGGATCAAGCGCTATGTCGCATAGATCGAAAGCGATTCTGGAAACAAGTGCAAGATGTCCCTAAATCCTCATCCTCTGCCCTCTTACTAGATATTCAATTATTTGTTGAACAATGTATGACCACTTATCCAGCAGCTAATGATCTATATCGCACTTCTCAGCTTAAACACCTCTCTCAACAGCATCGTGACCTGCCTGGGCTACAATACCTCCTAGCCCTCGCGCTAGCATTGGAAAAACAGAGTTGATTGAGCATGTACTAAGCCAAAGAGGATTGATCAAGTTAGAAGCTCACCTTACGCAAACTGAAGTTTGGACAATTGTAGCTAATCGCGGCAGCGATCAAAAGTGGGAAGCCCCGCGTGAAGCGAAAGGCCGGTTAGGCCTGTAGCGGAACGTGGGGTTAAAAATGCAAAAATAATTGAGCTGCAGTAGCAGCGATAGAT
>JASBUW010000092.1 GCA_030147755.1 Parachlamydiaceae bacterium | reverse complement strand
TTCTATCTATCTGACCCACAGTTCCCTTCGGTCACTGTGGGCTTCGTTCAGACGCCCTATCGGGCTTAGCGGCATCGCTATCAATCAATTATTACATCTTAAATTTTACTACATGCTAAACATTTTGCGTAAGGTGAGTTAATAATTTTGAAATGGAATTATCTAAGATAAGAGCTATTTGGAGACAGCTTGAAATTGACAATCCAGGCTTCGAGCAGGTTTCTGAAGAAAATTGGAAAGAGAAACATGCTAGGATGTGGCTGCATGGAGGTGTTTCTGTTCAGGATTATAACCGACTGGAGCGTTGGTTATTTGATTCGCCTCCTTTATCTAAAACAGCTCAAATTCCTGCTATACAAGCATATCGTAAGTGGAGAGAATGGCTCGAGACGAAAGGGGAACTAGGAGCTTACTATGTAGATTTTAACGAGTTCGAAATTCCTAAACTCTTCAGAATTTGATTCCAGCTCGTTTAATTTGTCCATAAAGGATAGCTCTCTCTGAGTATGAGCGTTTAAAACGTTCGAAAAAGTCAGAATGACTGCAGTCATTATCATCATACATTTCATAAATACCTTGAGTTATACTGAGATTATAATTTTCATGTTCTTAGACTGAATTTTTTTTGAGGATCGAAAGGGCCTGTAGAAATTTCGACGAGTATTCCTTGTTCACACATTTTTTTCAATCTTGAGCTTGTAGTTCTTGAAGTAACGCTCCATAGCTCTTGTGCTTTTTTAGGCAATATTTCTTTATGATCTTTTAAATACGCTATGATTTGCTTTTGCCATCCTTCAATCACAGCAAATGTGTTAACCCCTTGATATAAAGTAATGCGAAAAAAGTTTCCTAATTCTTCAAATTTTGGAGGAGAGATCCCTTGCTGCTCACAAATACTTATCATACGTCCAAGCCCAGATCCCCACTGTTCAATCAAGTTTAATTCTCTAAATACGCGGCCAATTACGCGGTTACGGAGCTGAGAAATGCCAGAAAGTGCCGCCTCAAAACTTAACCCAAACGGCAAACAGCCTGGGTTTGTTATTTCTATACGATCATCAAAAATTGCTATTTGAATTGAAGCACCTTTGATTGAATAATCCGTGTGTAAAAGAGCGTTAACAACAGCTTCCCTAACTACAGCAGGTGGATATTGTGGGATATCTTTTCGTCTCGTTGCTCCTATTTCAGCGGCTACTGAAGTATGCCGACGAATAAATGCTATGATTGGGTCTAAGGCTATGGAAATTGGCATTTCAAGATCTTGACTGTCTATGATCTGAGCTTTATCCTTTCCTAAAAACCGTCCTAAACGGATGATTGCATCTGGAAAAAATTCTCTATAATGATCGGCGAATAGTAGCACAGCTCCATTTGATGCCACTTCTTTAGAATGATGTTGTACGATAAGCCCCAATGATTTGGCCGTTCGATCAGTCATTTTTTTTGAAATCTTAGCAAATAGTTCTTTTGCTAAATCAATATTGATTTCATTTATAGAACAATCAAAATTGGGTTGTTCATCAAAATACTTGTGTTCTTTCAGTCGCTGAATTTCTACGATAGTGGATGCATCTGCCAATCGATTTGTAGAACCAAACCTAACATAAGTACCTTCTTCTATTCCCTTTGCTTTGATATAGTAAGGGCCAAAACTATGAGGAACCGAAATAAGAAGTAAATCTCTATCCCTCCACGTATGAAGTTGTAATGAGGGAATGAGGAGAGGAGAAACTGAATCTGCAATGGCATTTGCAATCCTTTCTTCTTCCTCTAAGACATTCGAAAGACCAACGATCTCTTTGGTTTTATCTTTAATACCAATAACTAGAGTGCCTCCTGCCGTATTTGCAAAAGCCACAATAGTTTGAATGATTTTAGGAAGAGATTTGGTATTCTCTTTAAATTCAAGGATTTTACCCTCTTCTTTGGTTAGCAGTTCCTCTAGCATAGTCATCCTTTATTGCTTACCCAGAAAATAACCCAGAAATACTAAGAAGTCAAGATTTTCTGGGTTGTTTTCTTAGTATTTTTATTTGACGGTGAGGTCTTATTGTCTAAAAGTCTTGGGGAATTTTTCGGAAAGCGCGGTAGGGAGGTGAGGTCTTACTGATATTAGTTCTATTTCTTATTAGGGGGATAGAAAAGACTAAGTCCCAGTCAAAGACAATAATTCTTCCCTCACTCTAGATGGATCTTCTCCCGGCCGAAGAAGCCGAACGTCTAGGAAAGACTGAAGTTCGTAGAGTTTCTTCATTCCCTCGATGAATTGGTTCGAGAATGCGCCGGCTTTGGGCAATCCTTACTTTTAAATTCCCAGAATTCTTAGGCAGTTTGGCGAGCAGCAGCAAATGATATTTTAAATTACGTTAAAATTTCGTGAAAATGAATCTTTATTATTTGAATTCGAATGAGAAAGATTAAATGAGTGAAAAGTTATATTTAAAAATAAAAAGTGCAATATCTCTCCTTTTGTGATGAATCTTTAGAAAAAATTTATCTATTCAAGAAATTATCTACAGGATGAATTACAACTTCTGAATCCATATGCTTTTCCTATTTAGTAGAAATAATTACGAAAGCTCGATATCTAGATTATCTAAAAATAGAGCGCGAAGCCGCTAAGACATGAACCCAAAATTTAATAGATCCTCCCTTGCTTGTGATATAGCACCTGCTATATGATATGTCATTTAACTATCAATCTATTTTAGAGAGCTTAGGCATGAACAACCAAGAACCCGATGATTATTCCAAGCGCATTAAATTTATCCGCCAGCAGCTAGGACTTAGCCAAGAGGAGTTAGCTCACAAATTGGGCGTTAGTTTTACAAGCGTCAACCGATGGGAAAATGGGCAAACGAAACCCTCCAAATTAGCAAAAAAACAGATAGATCTTCTAAGCAAGAAAACAGAAAAATTGAAAGACCTTATAGGAGCTGAAAATGGCAATTAAGAAATCTGAACTTTATAGCTCTTTATGGAAAAGCTGCGATCAACTGCGCGGCGGCATGGATGCATCTCAGTATAAAGACTATGTCCTAGTCTTGCTCTTCGTCAAATATGTTTCTGACAGATATGCAGGTCAAAAAGATGCTCTTATTGAGGTACCACCAGGCGGTAGCTTTGCCGATATGGTTGCTCTGAAGGGTGACAAGGAGATTGGCGACAAGCTAAACAAAATTATCGGAAAACTCGCTGAGGCTAATGAGCTTAAAGGGGTGATTGATGTTGCTGATTTCAACGACGTCGATAAATTAGGGAAAGGCAAGGAAATGGTCGATCGCCTTTCCGACCTTATCGCCACTTTCAATACACCTGATTTAGACTTTCGAAACAATCGTGCCGATGGCGATGATATTTTAGGTGATGCCTATGAATACCTTATGCGTCACTTTGCAACTGAATCCGGCAAAGCAAAGGTCAATTCTACACCCTTACACTAAAATCGATTTCGTCATGCAAGAGTTGCAAATCCATCGCAATACGGCAGTTAAATACCTAGAGGAATTAGTGCGGATCGGATTGCTCACCAAACATAAGCTTGGCAAAGAAAATTTTTATCTCAATTCGGCTTTATTCGATCTGTTAGCCAATGCGGGTCGAACTTCCTTTGAAGGTAGGCAAATATGATCGCTTTAAGTCCTAAAAGTATATATTTAAAATTGTCATGCACACGAAATTCTTATTTTTTGTGCATGTATTGCGTTTCATGCACACGTTTTGCCCGTTTTTTGTGTATGTCTTACCAATCTTGCACAAGAAATTGCTTTTCTTGGTGTACGTCATTCATATTATTAATATTCAATAGTTTGGTAAATTTATGACATTAATTATTGAAGAGCAACCAAAGGAAACTACCAATATTCAAACCGAAAGCATCGATATCCCTCCTGGTTTTAAAATGACTGAATTGGGATAGATTCCAGAAGATTGGTATGCAATGCCACTCGGAGATTTTGTTAAAGTAACAAGCGGTGAAAGTCCATCTATATAGCGACAATTATCTTTGCCGGTTGACGACAATTATCTTTGCCGAAAAAAGCCTGACAATTTCAAAGTACTTTTTGACAAAAAAGGAGTACATGAAATGCCAGGCAAAAAGATTAATAACTATCAGATTAAGTTATA
>JASBUW010000076.1 GCA_030147755.1 Parachlamydiaceae bacterium | reverse complement strand
TCTGGGAAAAAAGCCATTTCATGAGCACTGCGGTTAGCAGTGCAACTATTCAGAGTCTGTGTAGCACTGCTAACCGCAGTGCAATATATTGTGCGTTAAATCCCAGAACGAGCGCTAAATGCGCTCAGTCTGGGCTAATGCAGTTAGAGTGCTACCGCACAAATGGCAAACAGTCTATGTATACAGTGAACCTATACAGTCTACACTACAAACACTTGATCACAGCTAACGCCAGTGATAGCGTCGAGTGCCTGTTTGGATCATTTTAGCCTCTCCCCCTGTTCCTGCAAAGGCAACAAACCATGCAATAATGCACAGAATGGGATTCGTGTGCCAATAATATTGAGTCGCGAGAATAGCCACTGTTAAGTGAGGAGCAAATAACCAACCCAACCACGCGAGGAATCCGAAAGGAACCGACACAGCGAATAACATCGTAAGGCGTGGAAAAAAAGTGATAAAAATAAGAAAAAAGATTCCGTGTTCGTGCCAAAAGTCCATTGTTTTCTCCTAAGAGTGTTTTTTCTTACACCAATCTAAATAATCATCAATTGAATCTTTAAAAGCTTGTTCAAGCTCATTTTCATTAGTTCCTTGAAAGGTAATTACAGCTTTTAAATCGATTACTTCTCCATGAAAAATGCGAGCTTCGTCATCATAGATGGCATAACCTTTATAATCTTTATAATTTAACATGGCTTAATCCAAGCATTTTTGTGCAAAATATCACGAATGGGGGCCAGGAGTCAAGACGCACTTTCTACTGAACAGGGCTAACGCATTTTAATGGAAAAAAGGACAAACGACATTAAGGTCCTTGGAGTCCTTAGTGTCGTTTGTCCTTTTTTCCATTAAAATGCGTTAGCCCGTTCTGATGAACAAGCTAAAATAGAGTTAGGACACTATCTCACTTTCTTCTTTCACGCACTGTTTGCATTTGCTGATGTCTGCTGCTGCAGGTTTCATCCAAGGGAAATACAAGACATCGCGAATCGAATGCGAATTCGTCATAATCATCACCAAACGATCGATTCCAATCCCAATTCCTCCTGTAGGTGGCATCCCTTGGCAGATTGCCTCAATGAATTCTTCATCTAAAGGACTTGCCTCTTCATCACCTGCATCCCGACGCTGTGCTTGCTGTTCTAACAAGCGACGTTGAATCTCCGGATCATTTAACTCGCTATAGGCATTGCATATTTCAGAAGATAAAATAAAGCTTTCAAAACGCTCTACAAGCCCTTCTTCTCGCAATTTAGGATCGCGGTGCGGCTTGCACAAGGGCGTTGTTTCAATCGGATGATCAATAATATGATGAGGCTGAATCAAATGTGGTTCCACTTTGACTTCAAATAGCGCTGCCAATAAGAGTCCGCGACTTAAACTCTTCAATTTTTTCAAATCACAATGCCCACTTTCTTCTAATAACTTGCGCATTTGCTCATCCGTTAATTGATCGGCATCAATCTGAGCGTAATGCTTGAGACTTTCCTTCATGCTCATGCGTGTCCAAGGTGCTTTCATATCAATATAAATCGTTTCAGCTCCTTCTGCAGGTGTATGCGGAACCTTAGTCGTTCCGTATAAAGCAAGCGCTAACCGTTCAAACAGGTTCTCGACGAATTTCATCATGTCTTGATAATCCCAATAAGCAGCATAAGCTTCTAATAGCGTAAACTCAGGATTATGACTGCGGTCAATCCCTTCATTGCGGAAGACGCGTCCCATCTCATAAATGCGATGCATACCACCCACGATCAGCTTTTTAAGAGGAATCTCTAACGAAATGCGCAAAAACATTTCTTGGTCTAGAGCATTCAAGCGTGTCACGAAAGGACGTGCTTCTGCTCCCCCATAAATACTTTGCAAAATGGGTGTCTCAACTTCTAGAAAGTGCTGTTCATTGAAATATTCACGAATTTGTTGAAGCAAATAGGTTCGTGTACGAAACAATTTAGCCACTTCAGGATGCGAAATTAGATCTAACCAACGTTTACGGTAACGCAATTCTTTGTCAGATAATCCGCCATGCTTATCAGCAAGAGGAAGTAAGGTTTTACACAGCAAAGTCACTTTCTTTGCAAAAATAGTCAATTCGCCTTTTTGGGTACGAAACAAATGTCCTTCTACGCCTATAATGTCGCCTAAATCGAATTTCTTCTCGATGAATTTGTATGGAGTCGTTTCAGTTTCAAAACCTGTTGGATGATATCCTTCTATTTGGGTTGTATCACGATTGAACATGATTTGAATGCGATCGGTTTCATCTTGCAAATGGGCAAAAGCATTTTTTCCCATCGAACGGAATAAAACAAGGCGTCCGGCAACGTTTACAGCAGGCGTTGAGCCTGCGGCTGCGTCGTCGCTATGACCCACTTCCGCTTGGTTAAACTGCTCATGAAGGGCTTGGGCAGTATGTGTGGGAGTGTATTTAGCAGGATAAGGGTCTAAATGAGCATGACGAATTTCAGTCAACTTGCGTGTGCGGTTTTGAAATTCTTCATGCTGATGATAATCGGGTTTATTTGTCATGATGGTCTGTAGGTTGAGTTTGAATAATAATGGGTTTAGGAAAATCACTTCGGCTATATTCTAAGCGTGCATAAGCTTGAATAGTTGTCCAAACAATCGCACCCATATAAAGCACAAACATGAAAATAAAAAATTTAGTTTGTGAATGAGCTTTTATAAACATATTAAGCATTTTCAGCATGGAATGGCCTTTTACTGATTCTTGCGTTTGTTATACTGGATTTTAAATTTAAATCACACGTCCAATTAAATCATAATCCGCACTATCTGTAATTTCCACTGTATATAACTGACCAAATGCTTTGACTTTGCGTCCATCATTGATGATGACTTGCCCATCGATATCCGGACATTGTCCATAATGACGGCCTACCATCAAAAGTTGTGTCCCTGGATGATAGCCTTCCACAAATACAGGGACTTTCTTGCCGATCATTTTTTTTTGCTGTTTTTTAACCACTTTTTGCTGCGCTTGCATTAAGCGATGATAACGCTCCATTTTCACCTCTTCCGGAATTTGATCTGGCAAATCATAAGCATGCGAGCCTGGCTCACGTGAGAATTTAAAAACTCCTACATTATCCAGCGGGTAATCTTTCACAAATTGCGTGAGCTCTTCAAATTGTTCCTTTGTTTCTCCCGGGAAACCCACAATCAAGCTGGTGCGAATAACGATTTCAGGGATTTCTCTTCGCAATTTGGTAATAATCGCGATGATATCTTCTTTTGAGGTTAAACGACGCATCGACTTCAAAATTTGATTATTAATATGCTGAATCGGCATGTCTAAATAAGGGCAAATGCGCTTATCGCTCTTCATCAACGCAATGAGTTCATCTGTAATTTCATCAGGATAAAGATATAATAAACGCAGCCAAAACGGTTTATCGATGGCAAGCATCGCTTTTAATAAATCAAGCAACGCCGTTAAATTTTTAGATCCTTTATCTTTGCCATAATCACCCAAATCTTGAGCAATCAAAATCACCTCTTGCACCCCTTGATTGAGCAATAACTGGAATTCTTTCAAGATTTGCTCTTGGCTTTTGCTTTTTAACGGTCCTTTGATGGTCGGAATCACACAATAAGCACAACGTTTGCGGCATCCTTCCGCAATCTTCAAATAGGCATAATGTTTAGGGGTAGAAAGACGGCGAGGAACTTCTCCCGCTTCTAAATAACTCCGCGCGCTTGTGATGCGCTGTCCTTTTTGTGTAGACTGCACAGCATCCAAGATGCCTTCCACGTCTCCTGATCCCAATAAATAATCAATGCCGGGAAACGTCTCTTTCAAATGATCGCTATGCGTCTGAACCATGCAGCCTGTGACAATCAACTTAGCCGTTTTTTTGCGTTGCGCCAGCGTTTCATGTACCGTATTCATCGATTCTTGACGCGATGCTTCTAAAAAACCGCACGTATTAATCACGATGTAATCGGCTTCTTCCAAAATAGGCGCCACTTCATAACCTGCTTTGAGCAAAATCCCCAACATCACTTCGCTATCCACTAAGTTGCGTGGACAGCCTAAACTGATAAAATTAATTTTATTACCCTCAAAGTCAAAATGAAGTGTGGATTCGCCTTTGGGATCTGGCTGCTTACTAGGTTGTTCTTCGCTTTTACTTTTTTGCTTATACATGGGTAACATGGATCAATTCTTCCTCTTCAAAAGGGTTTAAATGAGTAATCAGTTTAAATTATGCACTTTTTAATTTCAATCTTCTTTAATAAAATAATTTAATAAATAAATTTGTTTAATTTTATTTATATTATCTTAATTATTAGTTTTTATTAGTTTATTAATTGTGTATTAAAATATAGCTTTATTTAACTATTAAAACTAATAGGAATTAATTATGGTACAACGTACAAGTCTTCCACATACTTATGAAAATCAATTTGTTTTACGTGCTTATGGAGAAAAAACAGCGCAAAAAATGAGTACCCCGGAGAAGCCGCCTTCGTTGGGATGGTGGAAATGGATCTCCAATCAATTGCCCACTTCGCATACAGTGGGATATGTGGTAGGAACCCAATTAGGGGTAACCTATGGAGCACAATGGAGTAACACAGCGATTGACTTAGTTGTCAGTAAATTTTTCCAAGAAAAAATAGAGGAAAAAGCCTCGTGGTGGAGTTGGCAGGGAATTAAAAATGTTTTTTGGGGTGGAACAGAAAAAACGTTAGCAGAAACTCTTAAGCTGACTTTGACTCCTCAAGCCCTTCCTTACATTACCATTGCGACGGGTGTGGCAGGTTCAATTGCCTTACCGGCTTTGATTAGTTTAGTCTCTTTTGCTTATCAAAAAGTGATGTTTGATCCACGCAAGCTACGACAACTTGAAAAACTTCCCTTAGACCAACTTTTTACAGTGGATCCGGATACAGGACGTTTACGTGATGCTTTTGGACGTTTATTTTCAGCAAAAGATATGCAAGATGTTTTGACAGGAGTGGCTAAATACGATCTTCTCTGTAAGCTCATCGATCTTTGTCATCAAATTGACCAAAAAGAGGGAGATGACGATGTGTTGGAAGAAGAAACCAAGAAAATGTTGAAAACCCTTGTGAAATCTTACACGATTAAGTGCTCTGATGGAGTGGTCATATTCCCTGATGGACAAGTGCGTACAGCCGAAGAAAAAGCGATTATTCGTGCAGGAATTGCAGATTTAGCGCGCATTAATCCGTGTCATAAAGGCAAGCATATTCGTCAACTCGTGAAAGTGTTGGCTAAACACTCCGTTGCACCTGTAGAGGTACTTTCGTTTGCTGATAAGCAGCCTCAACGTGAATCGCTGGCTAAACGAATGCCTCTTGTTTTTACAGGAGAGCAAGCATGGAAGAATACGATCGTGCGCACGACGGATGGAAAATATGTCATTAGTCAAGATAGTGGTGAGAAAAAGAAAGGAATGATCCTTTCACAAGTAGAAATGAATGGCATTTTTGATGAACTCCACACACATCAGAAATCCAAACAAAAAGCGTGGCGTGTATTGACTGGCAAGCCACCCATCCAGAAATTAGGGCGCCAAGAAAAAGAGAAAATTCGGAGCGAGATTGAAAAGGAAGGTTTTTTAATTGTTAATTAAATCATTTAATGATTATTTGTAACTAATTTATTGTGTTTAATTTATCTTTAATATAAAATTTCTAATTATGCAACATATTTAGAGGTTTTATGGATAAGTTGGCCGCAGCTAAATTTTTATGTATTAGTCTTTTAGAAAAACCACTAGAAGTGATGGCTTCTGACAACAGCTCTTTACTGGAAAAAACAGTTTCTGCGGTTGCCATAGCGGCTTTCAGCTTATTGTCATTGGGATATTATGTTATTTATGCTTATCGATTTTTTGCAGATAAAAAAATTATACATCTCCAAAAAGAGTTAGAGGGAGCCATTGAAAGAGGTGATTTATATCGCGTGCGCAATTTGTTCCAAGATCATCCTATTCTAAAGACAGAGAAAGACCGTAAAGACCCTTCAGAAGACTCGCATATTTCTACCATGCTGCCTTTGGCGGCTGAAAGAGAATGTTTAGATGGAAGTGAAGATTTAGAAATGGTAGAGCTTTTATGTGACAATGGCGCCACATTAAATGTTTATTCTAGAGGAATGAAAACTCCTTTAGAACGTGCTTTAGAGAGTAATCATGAGGGTGTTGCTCGTTATTTGTTAGATAAAGGAGCCCGGCTTGATCAAGATGTAGTATTTAGATATGCGATGCAAAAAGGCTCTAACTTAGACATGTTATTCTCTTTAGTTGAAAAACTCGAGAGGATTGAAACTGAGAATAAAATATGGTCGATATTAGGTCTTGCGAGCTTAAAGTATGACAACAATCCGGATAAATGCAAAGAAGTGATGAAGCTTTTGATAGAGAAAGGAGATCGTTTAACTAAAAGAGATCTTAAATTGCAAATTTCAGATGAAGCTAAGCAATTCATTGATGATCAACTCAAATTAGTCGCTTAGTCATAAGCGAAGCACAAAAAGTGGATGAAGGAAGACGCTTGAACCGGCGTTTAATGGACCAAGTGGACCTGCTGGACCTAGTAGACCTAGTGGACAGAAAGTACATACTTGGTTTTAACATAAAGTTTGTTGTTTCGTCCATTAGGTCGTATAGGTTCACTGTGTACATAGACTGTTTGCCATTTGTGCGGTAGCACTATCACTGCATTAGCCCAGACCGAGCGCGTTTAGCGCTCGTTCTGGGATTTAACGCACAATAATTGCACTGCGGCTAGCAGTGCTA
>JASBUW010000060.1 GCA_030147755.1 Parachlamydiaceae bacterium | reverse complement strand
GGAAGAGCTTCCATTAAATCTAACTTAATTGCTTCTGCCAAATGTTTGATGCTGCCAACCATATAAACCTCCCTTTAATATAAGTTGACAACTTAGTGTAACAAGTTATGTGCCAATTAATAATATTGATGGGTGTTCAGTCAACTTACTATGTTTTAAATAAAAATCTTGCTTTTTATAATAAAAGTAATAAAACAAAGTGGAATCAAAATAAAGTAATTAAACAAGATCCTCAAAACCTGGCCAGTTCAACTGGCCAGGTTACGTCAAACCTGGCCAGTTCAACTGGCCAGGTTACAGCTACTCCCTCAAACTTCCATGTTTTGCCTTCAGATTTTCCTCCTCTTTCTCAAGATTTAAAAAATGAAATTGAAAATATTGGTAAGAAAACTTCGGTTAAACGAATAAAAAATTTAATTAAAAATCTTTGCGCTATTCATCCTCTTACAATTCAAGAAATTTCTAATGTCTTACAAAGAAATTCAAATTATGTGAAAGATGTTTATTTAAAAGAAATGATACAATCAGGGGAACTGGAATATGTTTTTCCACATCAACCCAATCATCCTAAACAAGCTTATAAACGAAAAATAGTAAAATAAAATTAGAACAAGCTGACAACTTTTTCGTTGCCAGCTTATCTTTATTAATTGACGATGCGTGCTCCAATATGGACAGGCACGATTTCGTTTGCATGCCAAGCACGGCGTAATTCTGTATTACACATACGCCCTAAAGCGCGTAAGCCCACCGCTAAAATGGTGGCTTCTGTTCCACAAAATACAGCCAACTTGACCATCCACGGCTGAACCTTAGCCAAAAAAGGTAAGATTGTATAGACGGCCATCATAAATTCTGCCGGATAAAAAATCAGCGTTGCTAGAGCCACTAACGCCACAGTTAGAGACAAAATGACAAGCGGATTTTTTATTTCGCGCAATAAAAAATTGACAGGATTTAATAAAGGTCGAGAAATAGCATGACCTAGTTTTTCTAACCGGTTGGCTGCAATAACAACCGGTTTTTCCTCATCTGTCGGCACAAATTCTCTAGCCAAAGCAAATTGGAAAAAATTAGGCCATGAAGAAAATCCCGTAGGCGTTGTCATGATTACTCTGCCTCTATATCATTCTCTACATGATTCGCTTTTACATCTTTATCGTTTTTTTGTTCTTCTATTTGTGGCACTTGTTTGGGACGGCCATAAAATGCTTCCATTAAAGCTGTATTGAAGAAACGTCCTTGTGCCCGAGCCGCACCTGAAATAATAAGACCTACAGTAAAAATATAAGCACTAAATTTAACTGCCCACAAAGGAGGCAGGGGAATCAAGGCGACTGCTGTTTTGACTAAAGCAAGCGTTGTGATAGGATAAAAAGCAAAAGAGGCTCCGAGCAGGGCAAGTGCTGTTAAACCAAGTGTGACCACACGCGGATCTTTTAATCCTCTCCACAGTTTACCGGGAAGATCTTCGACTACCCAAAGTCCTGCATCACCTATTTTTTCTAAAAGATTTTTTGGATAAAGTTCACGATCGCCAATATTTTTCTTTAATCCTAATACCACGTGCTCAGCAAAACGACGACCCAGAAAAGCATTAGCTTGATAATAATGACCATTTAATAAATTATTCATAAGTCCCCTTATTTTTTATTAATTTAGTTAATTTAATTATTAATCAATAATGTTATTATAATTAATAATTAAGAAACAATTCTTAACTAATTAATTTCAATTTACAAATATTAAATAAATAAAATCAAAAAATAAGTTTAAGGTATAGTGTAAATTAATATCTTTAACTTTTAGATAAAAAGACCAAAAGGACAAGGCGGGCAAAAATAAAGAATTTTGCCCGCCTTGTCCTTTTGGTTCTTTAAGATGAAATGCTGAGCTATTTTACAGCTTAGCAAACGCTTCTTGATAAGCTTCGCTTGTTTTATCTGGATCTTGATCAGAAGGTAAAAAGACAAATCGTACTTCATCCAATGCTTTAGGGTGTTTTTCAATGAAAGCTTTGACGGCTTTCAAAGCCACTTCAGGAGCCTCTTTCAATGAATAATCATAAATGCCCGTGCTAATGGAAGGAAAAGCAATCGTACGCATGGCGGTGGGGTGATCGCATTTTTCGCTTATTGATTCTGCATGCTTTTCCGGAGCAGTGATTAATGCCAAACTGTTGGTATAAGTGTCAGTCAAAAGCTCAGCTCGCTTAGCTTTTTCTGCTCGTACTCTACAATCAGGTCCTACAGCATGAACAATAGTTTGAACATTAGGGGATAGATTTCCGGCTGTTGTCAAGGCTGCTTGACCGCAGGGAAGTGAGCGTTTATTTTGTGCTGTTAAAATCTGTTTACACTCATCGAAAACTTCTTTTCCGGCTGTTTTCTTAATAGCTCCACACACACCGCCTCCAGCAATTAATTGGGCATTGGCTGCGTTGACAATGGCTTTGGTGTTTTCATCTGTTAATGAACCTTCTAATAAGACAATTTTTGTTCTACCGAATTTTTTTTCGGCAATGACGTCGTTAGGAGAAGGGGCTTGTTGATTCACTAAATGACGCAAATAAATTTTAAAAATGACTTTAACAAGCAAAGCAGCAGCCGGTAAAATGAAGGCTGTTGCAAGATATAAACCCACTTTGGCAGCTGTGTGTAGGAAAGCATTTTGCTTATTAGGCTCTTCCGTGAAAGAGTAAAAATCCTCTATTTGTGTTACTTTAACGAGTAAATTTTGTGGACCTAAGTAGGCGCAGCGATCAGCCCAACTTCCTAAGTTCCAGAGAAAACGAGAGGTAGTTGTTGTCCCTGGATTCTCTGTAAATTCAACGGGACGCCAAAAATCAAAATGTGTACATTTATTAACTTGCATAACTTTATCCTGATGTAATTAAGTTTTAATACTAAAATTTACTTATGATAGCGACTTCCTCTTTTAATTTCAATAGTTCTGTAAATTTGTTCAATTAAAACTAAACGTGTGATTTGATGAGTAAATGTTAAAGGAGATAAGCTTAGCAGTAAACTTTTTTCTTTAAGTTCGATTGGTAAACCTTCGGCTCCGCCAATGATGAGGGTTAAGCGAGATCCCCCTTTTTCCCATTGTTGAGTGATAAAATCTGCAAAGGCTTCGCTAGATAATAAGCGTCCTGCCGGATCTAAACAAATGGAAAAAGATTCTTTTTGTGCCCATTCTACTAATTGAGCCGTATCTTTCGCCCATAAGCATTCCACCTGAACAAAGGACTTTAGACGTTTAAGGTATTCTTGAAACGCATCTTCTAACCATTTTTCTTTTGTTTTTCCGACAGAAAGAATTTTGAGTTTCAACATAAATTAGATGTCTGAACGATGCTGTTTGAGGACTTGTTGCATGCGTCGTTTTTCATCGCGTTCTTTGATATCGGCTCGTTTATCAATTGTTTTCTTTCCTTTGGCTAGTCCAATGCGCACTTTGACGCGCCCTTGTTTTAAGTAAAAGGCTAGAGGAATAATTGTGAGACCTTTTTCTTGAGTGGCGACTTTTAAGCGATTGATTTCTCGTTTATGGAGGAGTAATTTACGATCGCGCTTTTCTTCATGGTTGTGGATATTGCCAAAGCGATAGGGAGCAATATTGCAACCTACTAGCCACACTTCACCTTTAAGGACTTTGACATAGGCTTCCTGAAGGGTGGCGCCATTATTGCGAATGGATTTAATCTCGGTCCCTTGCAACACAATACCGGTTTCAAAGGTTTCGAGAATTTCATAGTCGTGAGTGGCACGACGATTGGAAACGAGATCTTGGCTCATAAGTCAGATATAAAAGTTTTAGCAGTTATAGGATAGTTAATTATTTTAACCTATATCAGACTAAGGTGCAAGGAAACGAATCAAAACAGCAGGGCAATTGCATTATAATTTTTTGTTAATAACCAGTGATTTTTAAAAGTACAACGCAGAGGCGCAAGAGACGCAGAGGCGCAGAGAAAAATAAGAAAAAATAAGATGAGACTTAAAGGTCATACAAATTTTCTAAAGCATGTGAAGCTTCTTAAATTTTCTTTTTGAGTTTATCTTGTCTTTCTCTTCGCCTCCGTGTCTCTTGCGCCTCTGCGTTGTACTTTTAGAAATCACTGGTTATTAACAAAAAATTATAATGCGATTGCCTTGATCAAAACAAATCTGCTGCATAACGGCAGCAGATCTATTCAAGAAGAATGACCTTTAATTGTCACAGTAGCAGGAAGAGAAGTATTGCCAAACTCATCCACTGAGACAACAAAATAGGTATAGGTTTTGCCTTTCTCACGGTTATGATCTTCAAATCTCAAATCATGACTGCCCGAAATGACACCAATCAACTGTTTCA
The DNA here is from genome assembly GCA_030147755.1 of Parachlamydiaceae bacterium. GTDB lineage: Bacteria > Chlamydiota > Chlamydiia > Chlamydiales > Parachlamydiaceae > JASBUW01. Next base: position 25,818 of record JASBUW010000060.1, on the reverse strand, counting down.
AAAGGCTATCTCGATAAATTCTATAGGCAACAGCTGAATTTCTCTGTGAATTTGCTCGCCAGGTTAAAATATTCACATATTCTGTTTGTACCACAAATCGATTTGCTACTTGAAATCCTTTCAGGTGATTAGGTGGTAAAATGAATGGTCCTGGTGGCACAGGAGGTACTGGAGGTACCGGTGTTTCAGAAGGGGTGACAATCAGATTGATAGTGATAGGAGAAGTAGTAGGAAGATGGCCATTATCTCCATTGTAGACAGCGGATAGGGAATGTGATCCTGGGGTTAAAGAGGAAATTACTAAAGTGGCAGTTCCATTAATGAGCGGAACAATTCCAAGCACAACTGTTTCAGTAAAAGGACCTGTTTTACGCATCGGTATACGATTAAAAGAAGCAACAGTTGTAGTTGTTATCTGATCTAAAAAAGTGACAGTTCCTGTCGCATCAGCGGGTGTGACAATAGCTGTTAAGGTAAGGGATTGACCAGCCACAACAGGATTAGGTGAAACAAAGAATGTAAGCATTGTAGGTTCTTGGGTATAAGTAAAAGAATCTGCAGGTGTTATAGAAGAGGTACCACCGGGTGCTATCACAGTCACACTGACTGTTCCTGTTTGAGAAGGAGCAAAAGCTGTAATTTGATTATCGTTATCAATAATAAAAGTGGCGGGAATTGCTCCAAAAAAAACTGCGGTCGCATTGGAGAAATTTGTGCCAGTGATCGTGACAGGAGTTCCTCCATTTCCTGTTCCAGAAATAGGTGTAATGCTATTTATGGTTGGAGTTCCGATAGCAAACTTGGTTACAAAACCATCATCATTACCACCATATACCATTTGAAAGGCACCAAGTGTAGTTGGAAAATCATTAGAAATCGTTTCTCCTGTGATATAAGCATTTCCATTGCTATCTACAGCGATAGCATGTCCAATATTATTGATAGTGCCACCTAAATAGGTAGAGTAAACAAGAGCTGAGCCTGTAGCATTGAACTTAGTTATAAAGGCATCAGTTGCGCCTTTTAATGTTGGTTGAAAAGCGGTAGGTGTTACTGGAAAATCGATAGAAGTAGTCATTCCTGTAATATAAGCATTTCCATTATTGTCTAACGCGATACTACTTCCACTAACAACGTCGCTACCACCCAAATAAGTGGAGTAAATAAGAGTCGAACCTGTAGCATTGAACTTGGTCACAAAGGCATCTCCATTACCGCTAAAGACTGTTTGAAACGCACCGGAGGTGATCGGAAAATCAAAAAATGTTGTTCCTGTAACATAAGCATTTCCATTGCTGTCTACGGCAATACTAGTTCCATTCGCACTAGAATTCCCACTACCACCTAGATAAGTAGAATAGATAAGAGGAGCAAGACTCACAGGGGTTAGTTTAGTTACAAACGCACTATTAATATTACTTGGTTGCGCTGTTTGAAAGGCACCTGCAGTAGTGGGAAAATTGTTCGAAGAGGTTTGTCCTGTGATATAAGCATTTCCACTACTATCGATAGCAATCGCGTTTCCCTTATTACCATTGCTACCACCCAAATAGGTGGAATAGACAAGAGGAGCTGAGCCTGTAGAGTTGAATTTTGTTACAAAGGCATCAGAAGAACCGTTGAGTGCTGTTTGAAAGGCACCCACAGTAGTGGGAAAATTGTTCGAAGAGGTTTGTCCTGTGATATAAGCATTTCCACTGCTATCTACAGCGATACCATATCCAAAATCTAAATCATTACCACCTAGGAAAGTAGAATAAACAAGAGCTGAACCCGTTGCATTCAATTTTGTCACAAAAGCATCTTTTGCACCAAATCCGAATATTGTTTGAAAGGCACCGGGCGTAGTTGGAAAGTCAGCAGAGTTAGTATCTCCTGTAATATAAGCATTTCCACTGCTGTCTAATGCGATAGCACTTGCATGATCAACACTACTACCGCCCAAATAAGTTGAATAGATAAGAGCTGAACCTGTAGGATTAAATTTAGTAATAAAAACATCGACAGAACCTGTTAATGTTGGTTGGTAGGCGCCTCCTGTTATGGGAAAATCTAAAGAAAGTGTATCGCCTGTCACATAAGCGTTTCCATTGCTATCTACTGCAATTGCATTGCCACTATCAAAGTCAATGCCTCCCAAATAAGTCGAGTAAACCAAAACAGGATCTATCACGAGCGTTTGATGGATATCATATGTGCCTAAAGCAAATCCTATCTCATTTTGAGCAAGTAAAACATATTTTCCTTCAATAGCCACTTGATTGCCATTTAGGACTTGATAGACAAAGGGCTTCTGCATGAGGACTTCATGGGCATTGTCCATGACAATGCGAAGATGGCCATTTTCATCGACTAAAAGTGTTTGGGCTCCTTCAATATGCAAACGCGCATCTTGTGGATTACCTCCCGGTGCTACACAAAGATCGTACTCTAATTGCTGTTCATGGCCATAAAAAATGGCATTAATGCCAGGATACAAATCCTGATACTGGATTTTGGTATAATTAGAAACGTTGGTATGCCATTTTTCTGGATCATGGCCGATAAAGTAATTGCTTTTGCATGCTTGCTCTTCTAGACCTTTGATAAGAGGATAAGGATTAGCTTGCATGAATTGAATTTTTAAAACAGAAGAAGAAGTCGCTTGATTTTGCAAAACCATCACTACTTCTTGAGGAGTGAAATAAAACGTATAACCAGTGCCACGAGTAAGGTAGTTGACACTTGTATTTATTTGTCCTTCGTTGCGTTCAAAATAGATAGGCTGTTTGAAAAATTGAGCGGCAATCTGGGTTTTATCAGGCGGGGAAATGTCTTGCGAAGGAGCAAAGAAGAAATAAGCAAAAAGCATTAAGCATAAAGGAATCATAATGATTCTTAACCATTGTCTAAGGGAAGTACGCATATGATTTAATTCCTAAATAAAAAGGTGAAACATTTTTAGAATATAGAGGGAAGAGAATCTTAAAGTCAAAAATAATCCTATCTATCTTACCATTTACGATCTTGCTTATCCTGTAACAAGATAAGCAAGATCGTAAATGGTAAGATGGATAGGATAAATGATGGATTTACGGTAAAGAGAAGATTTTATAGGTTCCTTCAAAAGCCTGCAACAAATGTGTGTCCGTGGTCGTGAGAAAAACTTGTCCTAAAGAGGTGAGTTGATCCAACAAGCGTTCACGTCGTTTTTCATCCAAGCTGATCGCGACATCATCAATCATAAGCAGCGGTCTATCATCTGCATGGTGATGTAACAATTGCCACTCTCCCATGTGCAAGGCAGTCACACAGCTTCGTTGTTGCCCTTCACTAGCAAAATAACGCACATCTTTGCCTCCGATGCCAATCCAGATATCTTCTTTATGCGGACCTGTCAACGTTTGTCCCAATAGCATTTCACGTTCACGCTGCTTGTGAAATTGATACAAATGAAAATTTTTAATTTCTGATTCTTGCTGTGCGACAGGTGCCGGTGAACGATATTCCAACTGCAATTCTTCTGCTTCTTGCGTGAGGTAAGCATAAAAGCTTTGACAATAGGGTTGCAACGCCTGAAGTGTTTGATAACGCTTTTTAATGATGTAGGCAGCTGCGTGAGCCATTTCATGCTCCCACACATCAATCGTTTTAGTGTTTTTTTGCTTGAGGAGTTGATTGCGCTGCCGCATCGCTTTGGTATAACGTGTCAGGTGATGCACATACAAGGGATTAACTTGCGCAATTTGAATATCTAAAAATTGACGACGCTCTAAAGGGGCTCCTTTGACTAAATTTACATCATCCGGCGTCATTACGACGCCTTGGATTAAGCCGACTAAATTGGAAATATTCGCTAGTTGTGTGCTATTGTAGGTGATTTTGCGTTCTTTGGGAGTTGCAAAAATGCGTAGTTTTTGATCCACCTCATGTTTGCAAAAAATGCTTTCTAGATAAAATGAGGGACATCCCATTTGGATAAGATCTTGTTGCTGACTAGGACGAAAAGAGCGCCCCATCATAAAATAGTGAATGGCTTCTAGGACAGTGGTTTTGCCTTGCGCATTTGGACCACAAATCAAGTTTAAAGCAGGACTGAATTCGAAGCACGCTTCCTTATAATTGCGAAACTGTTGCAAATAAAGAGAGCGCAAATACATGAAAGCCTGCTTTAGTCTTCTGAAAGGCGCATAGGCATAATCACAAACAAAGGAGACGCTTTATTGGGTGGAATCAGCTGTTCTCCATCTGTCATTAAACCCGGGTTATAGGCATCTGTCAGGCCAATAGAGACTGTTTCTTCTCGACAATGGCGTAAAATATCCAAGAAGAATCCCGGATTGAAAGCAATTTCTAATTTGGGTCCTTGATAGTTGACCGGCATACCCACTTGTCCTTCGCCAATTTCCATTGTATTCGCCGTTAACTTCAATTCGCCATCGGTAAAAGTAAAGCGCACAGAATGATTGTTATCTGCTGTAAAAAGAGAAACTTGACGCAGCAATGTCATGAGCTCTTCGCGGTGCAAAGCGATGACGATGTCTGAGTGCTCAGGAATGACACGGTTCACATCTGGATAGTCGCCTGCAAGCAATTTCGTTAAAATATGTGTTTGATTGGCTTCAAAAGCAATTTTATCTTGCATCAGAGAGATTTTAATATCCCCTTCTTCAGTCAAATTTTTGAGAACTTCTTCTACTGCTTTAAGGGGGATGATAGATTGGCTAGACAAATCAGAGTCGATGGCAATGGGGGCGTAAGCGCGTGCTAAACGTTTGCCATCTGTGCCAACAAAGGTGACTTGTCCATTGGCAATATGCATCAAAATACCGGTTAAGACATAGCGGTTATCTTCTTTAGAAACCGCAAAAGACGTGCGATAAAGCAAATCTTTCAGCAGCGCTTGAGGAATATGAAAAGTATGTGCCTGCGAAAGATCTGGTAAATGAGGGAATTCCTGTTTGCTCATTCCATTGAGCTTAAAACGGGAGGTGCCTGCAACAACGGAAGTGACCTCATGAGAATTTGTCGAAATTTCCACATTAGGTGTGGTGAGCTCTCGCATCAGCTGTGCGAGGCGTTTGGCCGGTAAAGTCGTAGAACCCTCTTCTAAAATTTGTGCATCTGTTGAACAGCGAATGCCGACGGTTAAATCGGTTGCTGTCAAGACCAATTCATCATTGCCTGCTTCAATCAAAAAGTTGGAAAGAATGGGAATAGTCGGTTTTTGACTCACAACATTTTGAATTTTATTGATGAGATAATTTAATTCTTGAGTAGAGATTACAAATTTCATACGTCTATTCCTGCTCTAAGAGTAGTAAATGGTGTTTGAAGATACGGGATTTCTCACGTCAGTGTCAAGGCAAAAGGAAAAAATTAGTGAATGAATTGATATCCAAAAGGAGTTAAGCAAAAGCAAGGTTGACCCTGATGCAAGCCTATATTCACAAGGCCAAGTTCGTGAAATTTTTCTAGAATCACTCCCGTGATAAATTGCTTTTCTTGAGGAGTATAAGAGGGAAGAACATAGCCCCATTTTTTTCCCTTATTTTTTAATACGATAGGCTCTTTATCTCCAATAGGAGCGATAAATCCTTGCAAAAATTGCTCTAGATCAATCCATTCACGAGGATTAAGCTTCTTTAAGCTTTTTTTGACCAAGCGCACGTTGCGTAAATGCTCAAGTGCTTCAAACTCTGGAGAGTTAAAAAGTTTATTGAGTGGATCAATAAAGAGAACAGCGACTTGCTCATTTAGGGGTAAAGCAAGCCATTCAGCTCCTTTTTTAGTCAGGGAAATTTCCCCTTTCTTATTCTGTTGGATATACTCTAATTTCAAGGCTTTTTGTACACGAAAGTCTTGATGCTCAGGTTGTAATCCTTTGATATTTTGAGGGAGGACTTTTTTATTTTGGCAAGCCTTTAAAATCAGATTTAAATCTGAGATAAATCCAGATGGAGGTAGGGATTCAACAGTACTGTCTAATGGAAGAGGCTTAGTTTTAGCTTCGAACAGCAAATAGTCACGCCATTCGGAAAGAGGGGTAATGATCTCTTGCCAGTAGTCACCTTGCTTATCATAACTTAAAAAGCACACAAAATGATATTCAAGTAAAAGCAGATACTCTTCAAATTGCTCACGTGTTAAACGATGCTTAGCCATTAATTCAGCTGAAGAAATTTTAAATTCGGGCGACTGATAGACATCATGCATCATGGCTGTTAAAATCGGATCATCAAACTGTATATCTTGTAAATATTGGCGATAAATTTTGGGCGTTAAAAAATACTTTTCAATAATAGAAGCAAAAATATTATCAGATGTACGTGGAATAGCATACCAGGTAGGTAAAACATGAATGGGGACTTGATTCAAGACACTTTGTAAAAAATCAAGGTTAGGCTTAAAGTCTTCGTCAAATTTTTCAAGTTGAAATTCAAAATATTTTCGCATCTCTTTGTCAACGATTAGAGTCAAATCTTGCCGTTTGAATAATTTAATGTGACTTAGCTTATCTAAAACAGGTAGCAGATTTTCAACCGTGGTGTCTAGAATTTCTGCGAGCTGATTAATCGGAAAGCGTAAAGAATGATGCAAAATTTCTTGCAGCACTTGAACTTCGAACAGACTTAATTGAGAGAGTAAAACGCGATTTTCAATGTCGCGTTGATAGGAATAATCACTCAAGGTGATTTTGGCTTTGCGTAAAGTGGAATGTAACATAAAGATATTAATATGCGTTGAGTAAACCTAGCTTCTTGGAGAAAATCTCGAAATCTCCCTCAATAAAAATTTTCAATTCCTATTTTATTAAGTTTGCTGTATTTAATCAATTTTAAACAAATTTTATATGGTTAATAAAATTTATGATTTGTCTTTACAAAAAATAAGCGAGTGAAAATGCAAAAAATTATTTGACTTATGAAGAAATTTTAAAGTTAAATGCAATAAGACTAAAAAGAGTAAACATATGACGCATTTTCAAGACCATTCCTCCTCAGAATCATCGTCTAAACCCATTGAAGCCTTGGCAGACTGTTTAGCGGATCATTTACAGCATGCTTTTCAAGAGGATGTAGATCCTTTCGAAGTGTATGCGCATAAATTGAAAGTACGTTTGCTGACTGATATGCCTTTGTTTAAGCAAAATTTTATTAAGGGTTATCATGTTCTAGTAGAAGAGCTTCAAAGTATGCAGCAACAAGAGCCTGAATCTTAAATTATTAAGGTCTGACAACTAACCAACAAGCCAATTCAGGCAATTGCTCTTGCAACTTTTCTATCCATGCTTGCGCCTCTTCCACATTGTCAAACAGCATGAGCACTTTGGCTAGTGCATCTGCTGTCAGGCAATCCTTTGCCAATAAACTGGCGCTCGCGATTGAGCCTGATTTCACTTCTAAAGGGGTTAAAGTGAAGGGATTAAAAATATGACAATACGTCTTTTCTTCGGCTTCTAGTTGGACTTTCCAAAATTGGAAATAATCGCCGCTTGTAGCCAATGCTCGGTTGGTTAATTCAAGTTGAGCAATCGCTTGTGTAGGATCAGGATTATCTAAATGGCTAATATAAACACACCAAGGACGTTTTGCAGGATGCCTACCTAGGGTGCGCATGTCTCCTCCCCATTCAACATAAAGATGTTGAAAATTTGCCCTTTGTAGACGTTCTATGAGTAAATCTACACAAAATCCCTTGGCGACTCCGCCCAAATCGAGTTGTGTTTGGCCATGATCTTTATAGAAAATACCGTCTTTAAAATGAATGTGATGCCATCCTATACAAGGCTTTAAAGCTTCTATCTCTTCCAAAGATGGAATGCGCTGTTGAACTAAATATTTTTTCCACAGTTGTTGTAACGGCTCTACAGTAGGATCAAAATATCCCTCTGATAGCTGTATCAACATATCTAAATGTTCAAAAAATCTAAAAAGCTCTTTAGACAACAGGTAAGGAGTATCTGCAGGCAACGCGTTGAGTTGGCTAAGTTCTGAAGAGGGATTCCATTTATTATAGAGATGATCGATTTCATGAAATGTGGCGTCGATAATGTTTTGAATTTGGGCTTTTTGTGTAGTTGTTAAGCGTTCTCCAACCAAAATGCGATAATTGATCGTCATGACATTTTGCGTAAACACGGTGGGATGAAAAGAGGAAGATTGACAGCTTCCCAATAAGATTAACAAGCTTAAAGCAAGAGCACGGTACATTTTAGGAAGTATGTTCAAATTTATTTTGATAGCTCAAGAGAGTATTTTTGAGTAACATCGCAATTGTCATAGGGCCTACACCACCGGGGACAGGGGTAATATAAGAGCATTTAGGCGCTACATGCGCAAAATCGACGTCACCGACAATTTGATAACCGTTTTTTTTGCTGGGATCTTCAATTTTATTGATCCCCACATCAATGATAACGGCTCCTTCTTTAACCATATCAGCCGTGATAAAGTTAGGTTGACCAATGGCGACAATAATAATATCTGCAAATTGACACAGCATTTTAAGATCAACAGAATAGCGATGGGCAACGGTAACTGTGGCATTGGCTCCGGGCATACCTTGCATGAGCATGGCTGCCATAGGTTTACCGACAATGTTGCTTCTTCCAATGACTAAAACGTGTTTACCTGTCATTTCTATCGCACAACGATCCATCAACACTTTAATGCCTAAGGGGGTGCAGGGCAAAAATCCTGTGTGTTCTCCGATCAATAGACGTCCGACATTATAAGGGTGAAAGCCATCCACATCTTTTTCCGGATGAATATGATGGGTAATGCGGAAAGGGTTCATATGCGCAGGTAAGGGAAGCTGCACTAAAATACCATCTACAGTGGGATCTTGATTTAAAGATTCGATTTCAGCCAATAAAGCTTCTTCTGAAATTGTGGCGGGCAGGGCATGTTTGCGCGATTGAATTCCGACTTCTTGGCAAGCTTGCGTCTTACGTTTGACGTAAATTTGAGAGGGAGGATGTTCTCCTACTAAAATGACGGCTAAACAAGGAGGACGCGTGGTATACTTTTGAATGGTGTCTTTAATTTCTTGTTGAATTTCAAGTGCAATCTTTTTGCCATCAATAATCATTCAGATGCTCCGTTGGCTTACAAATTCGAAAGTATAACTTAATGAAGTAATATCAGCCAGTTTAAATGCGACATGAGTGGACAATGTGGACTTCGTGGACGTCGTGGACATAATGAAAAGCTTTATGTCCACAACTCTCCGTTTGATTGGATTTATGCAACAACGTCAAACAGTATACGAAATTGTCTTTATTTTATTTTAATTTAATATTTATATATATTTAATATGTTATATGTATAATTTATATTATTTTTTTTAATTGGTTTTAATTATGAGTTATATTTACAATTCATTTGATTGTTTCTATTATGAGAAAAAAACTGTCATGCTAAAAATGGCAGATTTTTTAAATCAAGGGGTTTATACGCTTTTTAATGGCAAGCGTGTGAAATTATATGAGAATGCTTATGGAGATGATGAATATAAAATTTTGAAAGATAAGTCATTAAGGTATGCATTATTAATTAGCGTGTTAGTTCTTCCACTTTTACTTATCACAATTCCCTTAAAACTGATCAGCTTAGAGCAACAGAAAATCAGAAAAGAAATCGAACGTTTGGATGATCAAAAACGTGTGATGAATCAACTACGTCGCAAAATGGCTGTGGCCAAAATTGAGCAAGCATTTAAAAACTATCAATTAAAGAAGAGAAAGAAAGCGGCGCTTATCATTTTACAAGCGTTTAGAGTTTATAAAGCTGAGAAACAGAGAGTAGAGCCTGCGGTGATTAAAATCCAACGCGCCTTTAGAGAATATCAAAAAAATCAAAAAAAGAAGGTGGAGGCAAACAAAAAGCCCTTATTGGAAAGAATTGTTCAAAAAGGGAAAGACTATGTGGCTCCTTATATTCCTTATATGAAGCAAACAGCCAAAAAAATGGTGGTGAATTATTTCATGGATGCGATGTTTGCAGGGGCTTGTGCTGCTATAGGAGTCAATTATGCAGACGTGAAGCTAGCCAATAAGATTCAAAACTTCAACGATGAGCTTGCCTATTAACTCCTAAAAATTTCTTTTTAGTGAAAAAAACACCCTATCGCGCTAGGCTAAGGAAAAGTGAGGAACTATGCGAAAAGGGTATGCGATTTTGCTAGGGATTGTTTATGCATTTGGCGTCATGGCAGAACCTACGGTTGTGCCTGATCCTATTCCTTGTGTCAAGAATCTAGAACTCAACTTTTTTGAAGAAAAAATTGTGTATCAAGGATTAAACTTTTATGGAATTCGGCAAGAGCTATGGTCGCTTATTTATCAGCGGTTGCGTATGACAAGTGCGGAAGTCCCGAGGCGCATGAAACGTAAAACAGCTTTTATGGTGCCTAATCCTATTGAATATCCCATGCAAAAAGGACTTACAGCTAAAATTTTGAAAGAAGTATTATTGGAGATATTTTTAGAAACAATGCGTTTTTATCAAGTGAATGAACGTCCGACTGCTGATTTTGTATTTGACTATATTTTTGCTCGACAGCTTCCTCTTTTTGTGAGTTGTTTTGGAAAAGAAGCGGAAAAATTACGAACTAAATTTGATTAAACTGTGCTTAAAGGATTTATTATGAAACACACCTTTTTTTATTCTTATTGTTGTTGTACTGCCGTGATCGCTTTAAATTATCTTCCTCTTCATGCTGAGAATACAACTAAAACACCTTCCTCTTCCTTGCATTGCACAAAAGAACAATTGATGACTTTCTTCCCACAACCAGTTGTTGAGTCTGTTTTAACAGAAGCGAAAATTTCAGGAGAACAAGTAAAAGAAATTGCGCAAGAGCTGTCACAACAAGATCGTGAATTGGTGAAAAGAGTAGAGGAAAAAGCAGTGAAATGGGATCCCAATCCATTTAGCGATCTGAGCCAGCGAGATTTAGCTATTAAAATTTATAATGAAACTCTCTATGAAGTCTTTGCAAAGGTCTTAAAAGCACATGGAATTGGCAATGAGGCTCAAATCCAAACTTTGCTAGATAAAATACGCGAGCTAAAAAGTAAATTATTTATTGAATGCATTCGCAATCAACAATCTGCTGCCACACCTTCTACGCCCACGTCTTCCTAATTATCTGTTTTATTAGTCTGATTTTTTGTTTTTTTTCATTCTCAATTGTTGAAAATACTCCAACCTTTTCTTAAGTTCTCGTTCAAATCCACGTTCAACGGGACGATAAAAAGAGGGTCTTTGATAGTTGGATGGAAAATAATTTTGCCCTGAAAACGCATCTGGAAGATCATGGTCATATAGATAGTCTTTGCCATATCCCAATTTTTTCATTAAGGGTGTAGGAGCATTGAGAATGGTAGCGGGTGGACTCAAATGCGTAGTTTGTGCGGCCTGTTCACGTGCTTCGTTGAAGCCTTGATATAAAGCAGCACTTTTAGGGGCAAGCGCTAAGTAAATCGCAATTTCAGCAAGAGCCAACTCTCCTTCCGGTGATCCTAACATTTGATACGCATCGCGCGCTGCGATGGCAAGAGGCAAGGCGTGTGGATCTGCCAATCCAATATCTTCCACTGCCATGCGAATCAAGCGACGTGCTAAAAAAAGAGGATCTTCCCCTCCTTCTAATAAACGCGTTAACCAATAAAGTGTGGCATCCGGATCTGAACCTCTCACTGACTTATGAAGGGCAGAAATGAGATTATAGTGTTGGTCTCCCATCTTATCAAAAAGAGCGGGTTTTTTTTGTAAAACTTGCTCTAAAGCTTTTTCATCCCATCGCTTAGATTGAGGAGGAAGATGGCGCAAGTTTTCAATCAAATTGTATAAATAGCGTCCATCTCCTTGTGCCCAAAGAATCAGCAATTGACGTGCTTCAGATGTTAAGGGAAGAGCTTTAAAGTGTTTTTCATAGCGCTGTAAAAGCTGTTCAAGAGCAAAAGCATCGAGAGGATAGAGAGGTAAGACTCTAAGGCGTGAAAGAAGAGCCGCATTCAAATAGAAAGAAGGATTTTCAGCTGTTGCTCCGACTAAAATGAAGGTTCCATTTTCAACAAAAGGAAGAAAAGCATCTTGTTGGGCTTTGTTGAAGCGATGAATTTCATCTACAAATAGCATAATGCCCTTATGCAGGAGAGGCTGGTCTTGGGCTTCTTTAATGATTTTCTTTAGGTCTGCTACCCCACTAAAAATGGCGCTCATGGAGACAAAACGTAGAGCAAAAGCTTGGGCATAAAGGCGGGCAATAGACGTTTTGCCGCATCCGGGAGGTCCCCAAAGCACAATAGACAGGGGAGTACCAACCTGAATAGCGCGTGTAATTAAGCCATTTTCTCCCAAAATATGGTCTTGACCTACAATTTCTTGTAAAGATTTAGGACGAAGTTCTTCAGCTAAAGGAGGCTTTGTCATATTTTGCGCTTTTGCATAGAGTAAAATTTGGTTTTAGAAGCAAGCATTGGAGGAAGGGTAAAAGCAAAAATCGCGTATAAAGCATCCTGCAAAGGCATCCAAAGCAGATCATGTTTGAACCAATCCCATGTCAATGAAATAGCATGTCCCATGATAGAAAATAAAACAATTTGAATCACTGTAGATAAGCAGGCAAAACAAAAAGTCATGACAGGCAGCGTGCTTAAACGATCTTCAAAAAAATGAAACTGATAACGATACAAGTAAGCGGTTGTCAAACTATAAGTGAGGGCATAAATACCAAAAGGAGTATTGGCTGAGAAAAGATCCATCATGAAGCCGCATGCAATTGCCCACCATAGGCTGTGAGGTAAAGAACAGCGATAGAAGCTCAACACAAGAAAGGGAGCAAAATAGAGCAAACGCACAAAGGGAAAAAGAGTGCCTAAGCACATGGCTAAGCAGAAAGTATAAAAAAATAAGAGGGATAAACGCATGATTGTTGATTCAAAAATTAAAAGATAAAGAGTAATAAAGGACAAAGGACAAACGACCTTAACGACATAAAGGACCTTAACGACAAAGTGGACTAGTGGACTAAAATGTTCATTCCTGTCCACTAGTCCACTTTGTCGTTAAGGTCGTTTATGTCGTTAAGGTCGTTTGTCCTTTGTCCACTTAGTCGTTTTAAGCTTAATAAGCCCCTTTAGAGAACACCATTGCAGGAACTGTCTTAGCAATCAGCTTTAAATCTAATAGCAAAGAATGATGATCGACATAATATTCATCTAGTTGAATGCGCTTGTGATAGCTATCAATATCGCTACGTCCTGAAATTTGCCAAATTCCTGTCAATCCGGGACGAATAGAAAGAATTTTATGCGCCTTTATTCCTAAATAATTGTCGACTTCTTCTTTCACGACAGGACGTGGTCCCACAACACTCAAATCACCTTTCAAAACATTCCAAAATTGAGGAAGCTCATCTAAAGATGTTCTGCGCAAAAAAGCTCCTACCATGGTAACACGTGGATCCTTCTTGAGCTTATACGAACGCTTCCATTCTTCACGCAATTGCTCATCTTGCTCTAATAACTCTTTTAACTTGCGATCTGCATCTGCATACATTGTGCGAAATTTATAGCATAAAAAAGGCTTACCTCCTCTTCCAATACGCTGGTGAGCATAAACCACTTTGCCAGGGGAAGTAATTAAAATGCAGACTGCAATCAAAAGAAAAATGGGAAGCCCTAAAATCAAACAAAGTAAGCTAAAGAGAATATCAAAGCCGCGTTTCACAGGAATATGCTTAATTTGATATTCAATCTCTTCCAAAGAAGGAGTAAAAGAGATTCCAGGAGCTACAGGAGCTAAATTGTTAACATCTTCCATATTGCCGAAAGGTTAAAGAGAAGTTTAAATATTAGAACCCTATATAATATTTGTAAAAATAAAAACCAATCAAATAATCATTCCAATTCAATGTTTGCGATGCAAAACAAAATCTGCCAGACCCACTAAAAGCGATGTGTCATAAGGAAGCGGTTTCAAAGATATAAGCGCTTGATTATAAAAATTTTGTGCGTAAGCTTGAGCTTGTTCCATTCCTAACAAGGAAACATAAGTCGATTTATCATTCAAAATATCTGAGGCAATCGCTCTGCCATGTTTTGCTTGGCTAGACGTCACATCTAAAATATCATCTACGACTTGAAAGGCTAATCCGATGTATTCTCCAAATTGGCGCAAACAATCTAATTGAGCCGGTGTCGCATTCGCAATAATTCCGCCAAATTCAATAGCAGCTGTAATTAAAGCTGCCGTTTTGTTGCGATGCAAAAGGCGTAAAGTTTCTAATGGGATTTTTTTGCCTTCAAAAGTTAAGTCCATGACTTGCCCTCCAATCATGCCTTCTCCTCCACTGTGGCGAGCAAGCGTGGCAATCAAATGGGCTTTTTTATCCGGCGTGAGGTGCGCATCGGTCGCGAGGACTTCAAAGGCGTAGGTCAAAAGAAAATCACCTGTCAAAACAGCATGACCTTCCGAGTATTTGCGGTGCACAGTCAATTTGCCACGACGATAATCATCATCATCCATGCAAGGTAAATCGTCATGAATCAAAGAATAGGTATGAATCATCTCAAGTGTGCAAGCAGGAGATAAAGCTAGTGCTTGATCGCCGCCTAGCAAACGCGTGGTCGTCAGAGTTAAAATAGGACGTAAGCGCTTTCCTCCTCCTAATAAGGCATAACGAGCCGCTTCAAATAAGTGCTGGTGAGGTCCATGCCTCACAGGAATTAAGCGCTCTAGTTGTTGCTCAATGAGCTCACCTTGCGTTTTAAGATAAGAAACAACATCGATTGTCATGAAGGTCCTATTTGCATTTCAAAGAGTACATTGACGATTTGTGAAGGTTTTTGGTGTTCATGGGCATAAGCGGGTTGCCGTCCGATACTGAAGTAATCAAATCCTTTGCGTGCCATCTCTTCCGGTTGATATTGATTGCGTCCATCAAAGAAGCCGCGACCTGTCATGCGGTCCAAAATGGCTTGCACATTCAGAAAACGAAATTGTTTCCATTCTGTCATAAGCACTAAAGCATCTGCGCCTTCTGCGACTTCTAATTCATCCTGACACCAGGTAATGGAAGAATCGTTACCCATCATTGACTTGGCTTTGGACATGGCAATGGGATCAAATACACGCAAAACAGCTTCCTCTTGCAATAAAGCTTGCATAAGGACAAGCGAAGGGGCTTCTCGCATATCATCCGTATCCGGTTTAAAGGAAAGGCCTAAAATGCCAATTGTACGCCCTCGCACGCCACCTTGAGAAGCAAAATAGGCTTGTAATTTCGCATACATGACATTTTTTTGCTGTTGATTGATCTCTTGTACGGCTTGCAAAATGGCTAATTCGAGATCCACGGCCTGTGCTTGCGCGATCAAAGCGCGGACATCTTTTGGCAAGCATGAGCCACCAAATCCGACGCCAGGATAAAGAAATTTATTCCCAATGCGTTCATCTGCTCCGATCGCTTTGCGTATCCAACTCACATTTGCCCCCAGCTTTTCACACAGGTTAGCCATCTCATTCATAAACGAAATGCGCGTGGCTAACATGGCATTGGCTGCATATTTTGCTAATTCGGCAGAGCAAATATCCATCACTAACAAACGTTCATGATTCAGCATAAAAGGAGAATAAATCTCTTTCATGATGGCAGCGGCTTGTGCATTATTGACACCGATAATGACCCGATCGGGTTTCATGAAATCGTGAATGGCGTTGCCTTCCTTCAAAAACTCAGGATTCGACACCACATCAAAGTCTAGGCAAATGTCTCTTTCTTGCAATCCTTGTGCGACGATGTCTCTCACTTTAGACGTGGTTCCCACAGGGACTGTTGATTTTGTGACAATCACACAATATTGCTGAAGATGATGTGCAAGAGTGCGTGCGACCATTTCTACTTGAGAGGTATCAGCTGCTCCATACTTAGTTGTCGGTGTATCGACAGCAATAAAACAAACTTGAGCGTGGGGAACACTCGTGGCGTAGTCTGTCGTAAAGGAGAGGCGTTTGGATTTAATATTGCGCTTGACCATCTCTTCGAGGCCCGGCTCATAGATGGGAATGAGTCCTTTCTGAAGATTCTCAATTTTTTCTTCATTAATATCTAAGCAAGTGACGTGATGACCCATCTCGGCAAAACAAGTCCCACTCACTAAGCCGACATAACCGATTCCAATCACGAGAATATTCATAACACTGCCTACTTTTGCAATTGCGAAGCAGTCATCATAGCGGATAAAGGGTTTTGGTGCATGTGGAAATTATTTGTTTTTCAATTCATTAAATTTTGTTTTAATTTAATAATTAAAATCAAATATTTAATTAATAAAAATTTATTTTTGATTTTATCTTACAAGCTATTCATAATAATACCAAGAGCGTTTGCAATCCTTAGGATCAGGTTTTTTCAATCCCACATTCATATACATGGCAAAGCGATTGTCATTTTCGCGGTGCTGAAATGAAAATCGTAGGTGCCAAGCGGTTTGAATCGTTGTCAATAAATCAATTTCATATTCTAAATAACTCGGTTCTCTGAGACGATCCCATCCCTGGCGAGAGGAGATTTCAAAAGCCCAATTGGGATGAAAGCGATAAAAACAATGCAACAGCATGGTATCGCGTCTGTCAGAAAGAGGGGAGTGACGCAATTCTTTTTCACTGCGAAACATATCGAGAAAAAAATTGTCAGGATCCACTTTACGCCAACAATAACTATCACGATGCCGGTATTCGGCAGCGAGCGCGAAATTTTCGTTATATGTCCATTCCGTGCGAAAATTAAAATGATCAATTTGATGACGTTCTAAGTTCCATGCGCTGTTTAAAACATGTTTTAAAGAGGGTTTAGAGAAAAAAACGGCATTAGCGTAGATACGAGGAATTGTCTGTTTAATTTTAGTTGTATCGAAAAAAGCATAGGCATAGATATTTGTGGATAGGACACGCGCGACACAAGCTGATTCGCGTTTTGTGTAAAAATTATTTCTTACTCCTAATGCACAATAGTTTAAACGCGTCCATCCATCCTCAATATCAAAAATATAGTGTTGATGGGGAGAAGAAGTAGGAGAGGAATAATACCGATAAAAACCATAAGGCTCGATGACATGTTTGTATTCACCATAATAACGATACAGTTGAGTTTGAGCGTAAAAGCCCACTTTACCCAACGCTAACCATTCTTCTTCTTTTTCAGGGCTATTGCCATATAAAATGGTCACAGCTCCAATTTCAGGTGTTAAGGTCAAAAATTGTCCCCAATTGAAGGGGCGGTATAAGGTGGGTTGGTACTCAAAACGTGTCGAGCAATAATTGCGGACATGAGGTAAATATTTGGAATATTTGAAATCCAAATAGGAAGCGCTTGCCCAATTGTCGGTGATCACTCCTAATTGTCCCCATTCAAAAGGTTTAAAATTGACTTCTAAAGTGGGTAATTCTTCTTTGACCGTCTGAAAGCTATTTAAGCGGACACGTGTGTAGAAATTGCTGATCCAATTGACTTCTTGGTGCCTAATCAGCAATTGCGTACGTTCGGCGACATCAAAATCGAAATCCCAATCGTGATAGTTGCTAGGCATATCTTTATCGCTTAATTTATCGTAGGTCAATAAGAGGCTCGTTTTATCGTTATTCATCAATTTTTGCAGATTACCCTCAAAGCGATAACGTCCTTTCTCATGTGGATGTATTAAAGAGGAATCTTTAGCCAAATAATTGATGCTGCGAAAAGTTGTTTTGCGGTCCTCCGAACGATAATAGGTTTCTAGGCCTCCGCCTGGACCTCTTGTTAAGCGGTAATCAAAGCGTATAAATGTTTTCCAGTGTTCCCACGAAAAGATTTCATAAGTTAAGCCAAAACGAGGACCCTGGCGACCACCCCAACGAAAGCGATACCGAATAGGAGAATCGAAAATAGAATTTAAGTTGGCACGCAGAGAGGGGATCCAGAGAACAGCATAGTTCCATAAGCGCAATTGCACATTTTGTGCGGTGAGATAAGATTGATCTTTAACATAGACAAGTCCTGAATAAATGCCCCATTCGGGCTCATCTTTTTCGGATGTCGTGACATAGCCATTATAAATGACATAGCTGCCATCCGAACGAAGCTCTAATCTTTCTCCCCCGAAAAACCACGGAGCAATCGCTGTTTTTCCTTGATAAATGACCCCTTCTTTTTTCTGAAAATCATAGAAAAGCTTTTCCCCAACAAATACATATTCTCCAAATTCAACTAGCAAGTCGCCTTCGGCTTCAAGGGTCAATACCGGTTCTTGGTCGACAAGTTGGCGTGTATAGCGTAGGTGTAGGGCTTGAATGCGCACACCAGCGGCAGTGATGACGCCTCCTTTTTCGGTGGTAAGAATGCCATTAGAGTAAGAAGGCTCCCGTAAGTCGACGGTAATGCCTTCTGCTAATTTTTCGATTAAAGAGGCGTCAAGGGCTTGCGCATCAGAAGAAAAAGGCAAAAATAAGACAAGCACAGAGAGGAACCAAAAAAAAGAAGTGAACGCAAACTTACTCGTAGATGAATTCATCATCAAAAAGATCCATGTGGAAAAAGTCGAAAGGAATAATTATAAAGCGAAAGCGATTTAAGGAGTGTAAACAAAAATGAAGATCATTTGAAATTAATTAGTCAAAGCGTCAAGTTGTTCTTTTAAAAGGCCAAACTTCTTAAATAAAGGGGTAATACGCGTTAGCGTTTGGAGTGCGAAGGTCCTCCTTCGCTTTCATTAAAGGCGTCTTATATGAAAGCTAAGGAGGACCTTCGCACTCCAAACGCTAACGCGTATTACCAATTAAGATTATTGTGTGGCTCTTAACAATAAACCGGCTAATGCATACTTATTTTTTCCATGACCCGTGGCCATCGTTTCTATTAAAGTCTCTATTCCTTGATTATCTTGCTGGAGACCCAGCGTTTCAAAAGCTTTGATCAAAAATTGCGAAGTTTCTTCCGGAGTCAAAGTATGTGGAGTTTCTCCTAATTCCCAAGGACTAAACGGTTCAAAACGAATCATTTGGGTTTTACTTTGATTTTTGACCCATTGACGTAATTGTTCGCCATAAGGCCCCTCTTCTTGTAAGCGATAAAGTGCCAATGTGCAGTAGTTGCGTACTAGGGGAGCTCCCAGTTGTTGTTGATGCTGCTTTAAGCAGTCAATGGCAGCCGGCGTGTCGAGATCTTCTAATAATTCCACAATGAAGGGAACTAAATCATTTTGACGATTATTAAAAATTTGATGAGCCAAAGCCACAAAATGCGCTTCCGATTGATGACGCACTTCTTCTAAAAGAGATTCTTTTAAACCTAAATGCTCTTGATAGGCGTTCATGTCATCTTTAAAAAGTTGGCTTGCAGATGCAGTGACTTTCCAGGCTTTCAAAGTATGCCCAGGAGAGCTTTGCTTAGTAAAAGCAAGATCGCGCCGATCACGAATGAGGATTTCGCTCATCAATTCGAGTGCCTGAGGATGGTGTTGATGGACAAGAGCAATTAAAGCATTGAAACGCACATTCAAATTGGCATGTGAGAGTAAGCTGAGCAAAACGCGAGGATGATCGGGAATATCTCCAAGAGCAGCAATCGCAAAAAGATCTCCTTTTTGTGCTGCTTGCTCAATAGCCTCAATCGCTTTTTCTTGTCCTAATCGATAAAGGGCTATTTGAGCTGTCAAGGCAACGACAGGATAAGAGGACGAAGCCACTTGTTCAAGCTTAGCTAATGATTGTTGATCTTTGAGTTGTCCCAAAGCATACGCACAGGCTTCTTGTTGAGCAAAATGAAGTTGCGTCAGTTGAGGACGAATGATAGGCAGCAAATCATCCCGTTTATATTTAGCGATGCTCAAGTAAACCGCGACACGTACACTTTTTGAAGGATGGTTCAGAAGACGGCGGAGAATACGAGTGGAAGGAACATCTCCCACCATGGCAAATAGAGGAGGATAAATGGCCATGAAAGCACGTGGCGTTTTGTACATGAGCGATTCTGTTTGATTGACCGCTTGAGGATGCTTTTTTTTGCATAATTGATGCACGGCTTCAAAGCGGATCAGCGCAGAAGGCGAGCCTAAGGCGCGGAGCATAATTTGATCTGCGCGGTCATTCTGAATGCGTGCTAAGGCTCCTAAAGCCACGAGTTGCAATTGTGGGAAGCGACTCTTCATGCTTTCTTCTAGAATGTAATAAGCCTCTTCATGTGCTGAGACGCTAGCACCAAAAAGCGCGAGCAATTGACATTCAGGGTCATGTTGATTAAAACCATAATCCAAAATTCCCAACGCCATTTGATGGAGTACTTCAAAATCATGTTGTCCTGTGGTTTGAAACATCTTTTGATAGAGTTTTAGAGCTTGTTCGTGCTCACCTTGTTGAATGAGAAAAGAAAGACGGCCTGTTTGAATAGAAGCAGGAGATAGGTCGCTTGCATGCAGAGCAATGAGAGTTAAAAAACCGGTAAAAAATAAAAAAAACTTGCACATATTTAAGAACCTTTTAGATGCTGCCACAGATCGATTCCAACTTGTTGTAACAAAGAACAAAGTGCATTCACAGGTAATCCCATGACATTATAATAGCAGCCCTCAATGCATTTGACGACGAGGCTGCCGGCTCCTTGGATCATATAACCGCCTGCTTTATCTGCCCACGGTAGAGAACGATAATACGTATGGATTTGATCTTCGGTTAACTCATTGAAGAGCACTTTAGTTTCTTCTACGGTATGCAGCATTTGATTGTAATGATAAAGAGCTAAACCGGTAAATACGCTGTGCCACTGTCCTGAGAGCTCTTTTAAATAATTAAAAGCATCTTTTTCACCGGAGGGTTTACCAAAAATTTTGCCTTCTTTATAGACGATGGTATCAGCCGTTAAAATAAGAGAAGGAGGAAGTTGTTGGGCTAAAGAAAGCGCTTTTTCTTTGGCTAATTGCTGGACATAGTGTTCAGGATCACCTTGAAAGGGGACAGAGCTTTCATCGAAGGAAGGAGAAACTTGACGAAACGGGAGATCAAAAAAATTGAGGATTTCGCGTCTTCGTGGAGATTGAGAGCCTAAAATGAGAGTCATAAATAAACCTTAGAAAAATTGCTAATGGCCTAGATTAGAGTGTTGTTTCTCTCTTTTCTTCTCTGTGTTCTCTGTTCTCTGTGGTAAAAAAATATAACCACAGAGTACACAGAGAACACAGAGAAGAAAAGAGAGAAAAAGCACCCCGAATATAGACGATTAGTCATTTTAAGACACGTTTTAAGCAATAAAAATTTGTGGGAAAAGCAAAGAACGATGCTTGTCTAAATTCAATTTAGGGCAATAAACTTGTAATTGCGTTTTCACGAAAAGCTCTTTTTCTTGAATTTGTGCGAACGTAATGAAAGAAGGAACAAATGTTCCTAGGTAATGATTGTCTTTCCATTGGGTTTCGGCTAATTCAGTTGAACCAAGCAAGAGCGCTTCTTTCCAGCGTTTACTTTGGTTCAAATGAACTTGAATCTCTTTGTTTTGAAGATAACCTAAAAAAAGACGTACTTGAATAGACATGAGTGTATGCCAAGGTAATTTGAATCTATCATCTTAATCAAAATTCATGAAAAATCAAATGATTATACATTCCAATCCCATGGTAAAGTTCGGCTTGTATGTTGTTTACCCCATAAAGGATATTCTAGTTCTTGATGATCTAATTTAGTAGCGATTCTATCAATTTGGCGTGCGAGTTTATCCGGAATTCCGTGTGGAGGTATTTTAAATTGGTCGCTGTTTAAGATATATTTAGCTAAAACACTGGCTGGATAATAAGGTGATTTAGGGTTCACCCGATCAAAAAACCAACCCTTGATTCTTAATCGCACATAAATCATTTCATGCACGGTTTTATCGGAGTTCTTGTTATGAATGTAAATATACTTTAAGGTGTCTCTTACGGCTTTTCTCACTCTAATCGTGACACCTTCATTAAAATTGCGAATCCATTTAATGAATCGCCCTAAATAATTGTATTTACCAATGACGATTAATTCACCTTTACTATTAATGTCAAAATCGGCTTCAGTATAATTGAATAATATTTCTGCGTTATGTTTATCTGCTAAAGTTATCATATATTGTTCTTTCTTAATTTAAATTATTGAATTAATAGCAATTAATTAAGCGTTCCAATCCCACGGTAAGACATATTCTTCTTCTTTTTTATTTGCCCAGTGTTTTCCAAAAGTCCAGAGGGGATAAATGTCGAGTTGATTCATTAAGCTTTCAGCGGCTTGCTCAATTTCTCTCATCAATTTAATTTTTCTTCTTTCTTGTCTGTAATCTACAAATCTAATGTTTGATAAAATAGATACTCCTAGATAATAAGCGGGATAATAATCAGAGAAAGGATCAGAGCCATTAAAAAACCAGCCTTGGCGTTCTTTTTTGAGATAAAACATAGTTGAATAATCTTTTGGATTGGCTGCATCGTTATGCTGATAAATTTTTTCTAAAGTTTCTTTTACCACTTTATTGACTTTCACGGTGACTTCTCCGTGAAAATTACGTATCCATTTGATGAAGTGACCTACTACGTTGTACCACCTAATGACACAGAGTTCTCCATTGCTTCTGATATCAAAGTCTGATAGGGGGTAATTGAATAAAAGATGTGCATTATATTTATCTATAGCATTCATTTAAATTATCCTTAATAATTCTTATTATTGTTTAAATCTCATATTCTAATAAATTAAATCATTCTTTTAAAGTTTTTTCTGGTGGTTGGCCTAGTTTTTGCATTTAACGGACAGATTAACAGGAGGGTTTTATGACAGCTTTTGTATCTGATCACCTGACACACCAGTCATTTAATCTGTGCGCTTGCTTACCCTTCGTGGAACTTACACAAGAGGCAAGTATTCAGTTGGGTCCTGTCATCTTTTGGCCCGCTTCAAAAGCTCAAGAATTTTTACCTGATCACGCGTCTACTTTTCAGAAGTACCTGGAATCCATTGGACAAATTAAAGCGCGCAGTAAAAGCGAGAAAGAAGACTTTGTGCATACGGTACGTTTGAGTCCTACGGGAATGACTTGTGCCTCGATTGATTCCCATATTCCTCCAGAGTTATATGAATATGTTTTGATAGACTCCCTTTATTTGCTCTATTTTGCGTGTACCTTTCGCAATCTCTATTATGGACAAGAAATTCCTTCTTTTAATGCGTTTCGCAAGATGATTCCAGCCTCTCTAGATTTTATTCATCACAAGCATAATTGGGAACAAGCTTATATTGATGAAACGAATCGCGAAGAGACCGTTTGTATTCATTTAGTAGATCCTGAAATTTGCCAGGGATTAGGAAAAGCATTAGAAGCGATTTATATTCCTAACGATCAAAACCGAGAGTTAATTCCTGTCTATAAACGCTTAGTGCGCTCGATTCGCTATCTAGTGGATCGTTTCTTTCAGCGCTTTGTCAATCTTTTTGACAACGGTTTAAATTTTTCAGAAAAGCTCTTTGAACCTGAAGATGTGATTTTTTTAGCGTCTAGTTTTGAAACCCTATTTGATATTAATGATAAACAACCGGCAGCAGACTTCAAACACAAGTTAAGGCCTCTTCTACATTTAAAATATGGACGTCCGGTCGAGTTATTTTGGAAATGGGTAGATAACTTTTATGAGGTGAAACGTCAGATTGTCCATGGAAACATGGGAATGGATCCTTTATTCCGCCTCAATCCAAACTTTGAGATTTCTCATACGTTATTGGGAATTAAACTCTTCATTTATTCGATCTATTACACACTATACAAGTATCAATTGATGCACTCTACGCATGAAGATCCTTATACTCCACCAGATTTTAAATGGATTCACCCTGAAGAAGTCTTATTGTTCTTTTGGACTGAAACCAATTTACTACGTAAATTAAACTCTTTTCTAAATCAAATGACGACGCATGCTTCGCGCAAAGAAGAGCTCTATGCAGATGTGCATTTGCTGACGAACTTGTTCGTCTCATTATATGAGCGCTATTATTTAGAACATCCAGCGAATGGAGCGCAGTTTATTCCTACACCGCTGGGGGATTTAGAAGGCTATGGGGGTGAGATATTAGAAAGATTAAAACAAATCACAGATATAGAGGATCTTCTTCTAACAGTCGTTCATCCCCAGTTTATGAGATCTTTGGAAGAGCGTCTGCAAGGTAAGAAGAAAAGGTAAAACGACAAACGATACCAAGGACACCAACGACCTTAATGACAAGGACAAGCGACAATAACGACTAAAATCAGAATTGTCAGTTGTCCTTTTTAATTTCATCAGAGCGTTCTAGCCCGCTTGAACAGTTTTTTCCATTTCATTCACAATTTTCAATAAGGCTTCTTTAAACTCAGTGTCGTCAAGTTCCTCTCTATCAATCGCACTAATAAATTGCATGCTGAATCCCAATACATTTATTAGGTCTCCTACCTGACGATTTTCCTTATAAAAGTGACAACCCTTGCTTAAGCAAAGTTGAATGTGTTGGCTATGAGAATGTGTAAAACCTTTATTAAGATCACTAGACGTATAAACCATAATGGGAATACCAGGATAACCTTCTGATTTTTTAGCAAAAGCTTCTAAGACTGTCTTAACTCTTTGTTTTTCAGTATCATCAAATAATGTGCTTACAAATGCTCGGTTATTTGCCACATCATTAATCATTTTAAACATCTTTTTAGCTGCTTCTAATTGATAATTGATCAAACTCATGAGCCCTGAAATATTTCTAGGAATAAACTCTGTTTTAGGTTCTTCTTTTACAGGCTCTACCTTTGGAGCAATTTTTTCTTGAATAGGTGCTGCATCTTTCTTTGCAGGATTAATCGCTAATTCCATTTCTTGGACTACTTGAAATAGCATTTCTTTGAAATATGCATCATCGAATAAGTTGTCGACAGGAAGCGCGCTTAATTTATCATTAAAAGATTTGACAAATTTCTCACTCAATGCAAGTTCTTTGTACTCAGAAGTCCCACCCCATCCTCTAGAGGTGACTTTATAATCGCAATAGTGAACTCCTTTATCTAAGCATTCTTGAATAGCTATTGCCTGAGATTTTTCAAGATGATCCAAATCAGAGGAATTGTATAGTTTGACCTGAAGAGAAGGATAAGTTTGATTTTTGTTCATAAAAGCTTCTAATGCAGATTTGACGCGTTGTGCTTCCGGATCTTGAGTTTTTGTAAATTCATAAAGTTTCTGGAAAATCATGTGAACGTTTGCTACTTGCCAGCCAAGAAGAGCTCCCATTCTGCCCGTCACTGTGGGAAGAACATTTGCAACGGGTTCTTGTTTGATCTCTTTATTCCAGAGAGAACGTATTTTGGCCTTAATTCCGGGTTTTTGCTCTGCAACATCTTGTCCTTCAACCTGCTTATTACTCCAGAATGAACTGATGAAATAATAACAAAGGGCGAATCCACTAATAATCGCTAAAGCGATTAACGTAATTTTCTTTTGTTGGGAATCTATGTGTCGTGAAATATCAAAAGAGAAACCTATAAAATTAGAAAGAGAATTAACACCATTCATAATAAGACCTTAATTTAAGTTAATTGAATTTAAAAATTTACATTATTTATTAAAAAATGTCAATTTTAAATAAAGTGGACGGGATGGATTTAGTGGATAAGGTGGACAATAACTTAACTCACCTTACGCAAACTGAAGTTTGGACAATTGTAGCTAATCGCGGCAGCGATCAAAAGTGGGAAGCCCCGCGTGAAGCGAAAGGCCGGTTAGGCCTGTAGCGGAACGTGGGGAATCAATCCATAATAAAATGAGAG
>JASBUW010000058.1 GCA_030147755.1 Parachlamydiaceae bacterium | reverse complement strand
GTTATAGAAATTAACTTTGAGCTTTTACCCCATAGTTGTACCCACATCTTTTATTGATCAAAAGAATATGGTAAAACAATGTTGCTAAGCCCTTTAGGGCGTCTGAACGAAGCCCATAGTTCCCTTCGGTCACTGTGGGCTTCGTTCAGACGCCCTAAAGGGCTTAGCAACATTGTTTTACCATATTCTTTTGATCAATAAAAGATGTGGGTACAACTATGGACCGAGCGCGTTTAGCGCTCGTTCTGGGCTAATGCAGTGATAGTGCTACCGCACAGATAAAACCCGTCTTTTTAAGCACGCTCTGAGCAATTACTAAAACAACACTTTAAAGGAGCGAGCTAATAACAATAGAGCTCTTGCATATACTCCTTCCAGTTGAAAGCTGGAATTTTAGACAATAGCTAAACATATAGAATTTAATTCAATACATTGAAAATTATCGTTAATTCTTTTCTTTAAGATTTGGGTCATTTTAGGAATATCTTCAAAAAAGAAAGCGTGAATAGCAACTCCAAAACCTGCAAAATTCTCATAGCATTTGTTATATGTTTTCTTCTCCGCCTCTTTTAAAATTTCTACCATTTTTTCAAAGGTTGTTCTTTTAACTCCTGTTAACCTGCGAAAATCTTCTGCTTTAAACTCTTTTAAACTTTCATATCTCATGGCTAAAATCCTTCTAAATTTTAGCCATTTTAACACTTATTCCAGGTTATGCAAGAGTTCTAATATAACCCTCGACGCGATTTTTCAATCCCGGGGCTTTGACGCAGCCCAAAATTCCAGGATTCAGCTGGAAGGACTATATACTGAAGATGAAATTAAAAATTGCGAAATGAATGTAGGTACTCAAAAAGCTTTATATAAATCCTTTGTTTTCTAGAAATGCTAGAAATTTTTTCTGTTTTTTATCTTTTGCATATTGAAGAGCATGTTCACCAGTAGAGAAAGCATCTAGGGGATTTGCGCCTTTTTCTACTAACAGCTTTTTTATAGGTAAGTTCTCTTTAGCCAGTTCTAAAAGAGTTTGATTTGTTTGAGGATGACGATAATTAGGATTAGCTCCTTTAATCAGTAATGCCTTCACCACACGTATGAAATTTCTTTTAATAGCTAAAAATAAAGCTGTTTCTCCTTTTGCATTTACAGCATCTATTAAGGCGCCATTATTAATCAATTTACAAATGTAATGTTCTAATACATCTCCTTCAATAGCTAAATGTAAGGCTGTATTTTCTTCATAACAACTATGCTGATTGGCTGTTGCTCCTGAATGAATTAGTACTTCAGCTAAATGCCGTTGTTTGTTATGTAAAGCCAATTCTAGGGGGAGTAATCCATTATCGTCGTTAGCTTGATTAACGTCTACTTCTCTAAGTTTGATAAGAAGTTCAGCCATATTGACTCGATCATATTGAATAGCTGTCATTAAAAATGAATTGCCTGTTGGTTTGAGAATGGCATCATAATCTATCCTATCCAGAATTTCATCAAATAAATTTTCAATCATCAGCAGGAATAAATCCAAATTATCTTGTTGGATAGCATATTGAAGTACTCCTTCTAAATCTCCACTCTTCACTAAACTCGCATACGTTTGCAATCCAAAAATAATTTCTTCTTGAGTGTCTGAAGATTCTAACATATTAAGTATTTTGCCATATGATGAAATACCTGGTAGTTGTCTACATAACATAATACTTGACCATAGTGCATCTAAGTAAACAAGTTTTCTGTCATTTGGTAATTGATTGGTAAATTCTCGAATACTACCACCCTGTTCAAGATATATTAAAATAGCTTCTTGGATTAATTTCGAATCGTTTTCTTTGAAGATATCTTGGAGTAATTCATGGACAGGCTTTTTTTCTTTATCATTAAGCTTGACGTCATCTTGAGATTCTAATAGGGGTAAATTCTGCTGCTCTACATTTTTTGGCTCAACTAAAGAATCTTTTTGTTCTTGAATTTCTGATTGTTTGATGACGATTTGTTCTGGAATTTGTAGGGGACGTTCGTGTTTTTGAAGAGGAATTGGATTTAAATGTTCTTGATTTTGTTTATCTGCTTTTATTTCAATTAATTGATTTTTGTTTTTTAATTTAATGTTATCTATTTTTTGTAATTTATTGAAACATTGAATTAATGTATATATTGCACATAGAGTTAATAAGGCAACTAAAGTAATGGTTTTTTGACGAATTGTTAAATTTAATGGAAAAACGCTTTTAATGTCTTTGAAAAATGCTGAAAAATGATTGCTAAAATTAATGTGCATGGAGATTTATGCCCTTTTAGTTAATTAAAAAAGTATTTGTATTAATCATAAGTATTTTAAATTATTGTCCCAATAATTGATCAAAGAGTTGCGAAGCACCCTTGATGATTTCTTCCGAATCTAGATGCTTATGACGTTTACGTTTTTTTTTGGATGATTTTGGTGATTCCTCTTCTTGAATTTCAATAGGTGATTCATTCTTAGAAGTGGTAGTAGGATTAAATTCTTGTACCCAAGGAAAAGGTTGCGTGGTAGGCTCGGGTTGTGATTCGCCTGGTGTAAGAGCCAAATTAAGGACATCTCCTAAAATTTTTCCGCGATCGCCGCCATGTGTTTGAGCCAATAAGGCACTAATGCGCGTTGTTGCTTTCCCTTTATCGATCTCGACCTTTCCTTGACGCATATAAAGAGGGATTTGTAATAAATAATTTTCGTCTAATCCTTGTATGCCAAACGCATATTGTAGTGATTGCGCTGTGATTCCTAATGTCAAATCCGCTTTTTGATTCAAGAGATTCAACATTCCCCAACTCGCCAAGGTATAAGCATGGGCAACAAGCATATCAAGACGTTTTAAGGTCAATTTGCCTTGCTGCAGCTGGAAATAAAGGGGAGTAAACCAAATGGTAAATTGCTGTTCAGAAATAGGATGAATGATGTTCAAAATGGAACGCAGTTCTCCTTCATTGCGAAAACGTATTTTGCCTAGATCGAGTGTTCCCTTTTCAATATTCACTTGATCGAGTTGAAAAGGAAAAAGCGGACAAGAAAAGTGAGCGGGATCAATGGTAAGTTGAATAGGCTGTTCGCTTCCCATCGCCGAACTGAGAAGAGGAGCATGGGCAGCAAAGAACGTTTGAGTCAAAAGCGGCGTCATCTGGACTGAGCTTTTTAAAGGAGAAGTTAATGTCAGTATGCCCTGCTGGAGTTGTCCGGCTAATTGGATATGCCCCAAAGGTCCTTTAGCAGAAGCTTTAATAGGCCCGTTTAAATGCTTTAAATCGCCTTTGAAGTTAATATCAACGGTTTCTCCAAAAAGCGCTTGTATTTTTTGTCGTTCTTCCAAAGACAACAAAAGTAAAGATTGAAGAAAAGTAGGTGTTAATTGTTTAGCCTCTAGCTTGATTTGCGCACCCATGTCTTTCCAATCATTCCATTTATTTTGTGAATGAAATAGGTCAGTTAGGGATCCTTCTAAACGTAAAGGTGCAAAAGAAGTGGCTAAAGCTTGGGCAGAGAAATCGAGATGTTCGGCTAAATTTTGACTGCTAATATTGCCTTCAAAGCGAATACCAGGGGCATTTGAATCTTTCCATTTAATGTCAGTTGTGCTGAAATCCATGGCTAATTGGCTTGCATCTTGCGCAAGGGGAAGTCTTTTCATGGGAAGATTGAGCTGAGAGATATGCCCAGATAAAGTAGCAGGTTCAGCTAATGCCCAGTTTGAAGAAATTTTCATCATTTTCTTTAAGTGAGCATAGCTTTCAGGTGTCAATGTAAAGCGGAATTCAGCCGGTTTTGTCGAATCATATAAGGTGGCGGTATCTGTCAGTTTAAGACGTGCTCTAGCGTGGAAAGAGGCGCTGTCTACATCCATGTCCCAATAACCCGGAGATTGCTGATCACGGTCAATGAGTGTTTGCAGATCAATGTCCATCACGGGCCCTATAATAGGACTTAAATCATGTGTTGTTAATAGCACGCTAACGACTGAAGTGGGTAAATTCGTTAAATCGGCGATAATTTCTGCTTTCACATGAGAGATGTCATAATGTCCTGCTTGATTGAGCCAATTCTCCATTTGAATGCGCGCTACCAATTGACTAGGCTTAATCCCTTCTTGCGTGTAGGCTTGCCCTTTTAAATTGACGAACAAATGATTGCGCGGCGCATCAATACTCCAGGGCAGAAAAAGATTTTCTAAAGTCGGTAAAGTGCCTGACGTATCTTGTAAAGCCAAACGGTCTAAAGCGAGCAATCCTTTGGCTTTCAGCAAAGCCAGAGGCGAGGACGTCAAATCAATTGAAGTGGGTTCGACCGTAAAGTTTATATTGGTTGCTTGCTGCAATTTGGGCCATTCTTTTTCTAAGAGCTGACTAATCGTTTGCAAAGCCAAAGGCGACATTAAATAATGCACATACGCAGGTTTTGTGAGAATTAAATGACGATCTGCTGATAAACGTCCTTCAATTTGCGCGCTACTGGCTAAGCTATTAAGCTGTAGACGGCCAAAAGGCATTTCAATTCTGTTCTGCGAGAGAAGCTTCCAATTAGAAATGTGGACAAGTTCCAGCGGATGATCAAGTAGAGGCGAATAGAGCCCATCTGATGTGACAAGGGCGACTTGAGCATTCAACTGAGAATAAAAATCTGCACTATTGGGACTATCTAATCTAAAATTCACATCTTTTAAGCGAAGTTTGCCGCCAGGCAACAAATAGGGGAGTTGAATTTCCGGAATAGCCAATTCTAAGTGGAATTTAGTGGATTCCGGTGTGTCAAGCGCAACTGCTAAATGCTTAAAGCTAACGAGAACCGGACAAGTATGCTCAAGCGCAAGAGAATCCATTTTCAAAAGGGATTGTAAACAAGAAGCAGGCATTTGCCAATTGAAATTAGCCGGAGATGCTAAGGTCAACTCCTTGCCCATGTGAAATTGAGCTTGAGGAAGTATCAAATGAGGGGCTTGTAGCGAAGCTGTAAGGTCATATTCTCCTATCTCTTTTGACTTAATCATCACCTGAGCGTTAGCATATTCTCCGATTTGTGCAATGAGTTCTGGTTGCTTTTGTAAGAATGGCAAAAGTTGCAAAGGAAAATGCGTCACTTTCAACGAAGATTGCGTGCCATGCTGGATTTGTGAAAGTAAATCGGAAAGATGAGTCGGTTTTGTCAAAGTGGACTCAAAATGAATGTCAAAAGGTTCTTGACGCTCTTGAGCTTGTCCGGAGATTTGCAAACGCATAGAAGGATCACAAAGAGGAGCTTCCAAAGTGAGTTGCAAGGTTAATAAATTCAAATTTTCGACAGAATAAATGTCAATCGCAGTCTTAGGTAAAGAGCCTTGGAGCTTAAAGCCAAATTGGCAAGAATCGATAGAAACTTCATTATCCAAAAAGGAAAGAGGAAGAGTGAGCTCCTGCAAGGTCATTTTTAAACGCGCAGCTTGTAAGAGTTCAAAGTGATGATACGTAAAAGGATTGACGGATTCCGGAGTCAAATTAAAATGAAAGATGGCGGGCTCCTGCAAAGTAAAATGTCCTTTGCTCACTTTCCCTTTGACATCTCCTTGCATTAAAGGAGCCAAAGCAGTCAAATTAAAAGCTAAACCCTCTCGGCTAGGTTCCTTATCAACAACTAAATTCAGGCGATCTCCCAAAAGAGAGTGAAATAATCCATTGAGATCAGGATTTTTTAAAGCCACTAAGCGATCAATTAAATCTACCGGAAAATTGGTCACACGCGCCTGAATTTTAGCTTCTTTACTCCCTTCTACACTTAGATAGTTTTGCGCCCCTTCTTTAAGCTGTTGCCAATTTTCCCCTTGTAGTCCCTGTAAAGCAACATTAATTTCAAAAGACCCGGCTAAATTATCTTGTTTCGTCAATCCTTTAATGAAAGCGGATAAAGGATGATGATCAGCGAACAAATAGATATCTGCATTGATATCCGATAAGATAATGGTAGAAGGCATGATAGGTAAAGCTTCTGCACTAGGAGAAATTCCCAACGCGCGTTGAAGATTTGTCCAGCCTTTATCATCTGTGACAATCGCCGCATTTAAATCTTGAATCTGGGTAAACCCTAAGCGTGTGCTCTTACTGAGAAGTCGCCAAAGGGGAGCTTCTGTAGAAAATTTTTCAATCTCTACAATCGATTTCCCTTCCGGATCTTTTAAAAGAAACCCTTCTACGACTTGGTCTTTACCCCAATGTAAGTTAAGAGAAGCGATCTCTATTTTGCCGGGAATGGAATGATTTACCCAATTGACAATTTGTCTTCGTCCCCAGTCTGTACTCGAGATAGTCGGCAATAAAGCAATCAAAAGTCCGCCCACGATCAGCAAAATCAATAGGACAATCCCCAAAATCTTGAAAAAAGACGACATGTTTCATTCTCTTTAAATATAAAGGGCTTAAATTAACTAGTTTTGGGATAAATGTCAAGTAAACCTTAAAAAATTTATTGCTCTTTTATTTGAATTTGATCATCAGAAAATCTGAATTGAAAGGAAACGGATAGAATTAGATATTTTGCTATTTTAAGGAAGAAATAAATAAAACACTGCTATTTACATTAATCATTATTATTTGATAAATTAATCTGTAAATGAAATTAAAATTAAAATTAAAATTTAAGGAGGATAATTATGCAGTTTAAAATTCAAGACTGTGCTTTAATACGTTGGATGGGAGCTTATCATCAAGAAAGAGAACCTACTACCCTAGCTGTGTCTAGTCAAAACTTTTCTAGGCCAGGAGGTCCAACTCAAGCAGAAGGCTCTTTTATGCGGGTATCTCTTAGGAACACAATAACGGCCATGAGCACTACAATTCTTCAATTACAAGCATGTGGCCGTTTATCCATGTATGAAGAACATACAAAAACTGCCGGTTATGTTAAACCATCTGATCAAACCATTTGGAATGCAAAACGACATCCTTTTAAAGTACCGGAAACTCAATTAATCACTACTATCTGTAACAAATATTTAAGTTCGCTTTCCGCACCTAAAATACTAGAAATTGGAGCAGGAATTTTAGACCGACGAGGTTCTTCTTATTTAATGGAGAGATTGCCACCAGCCTTAAAAGACAAAGTCATTCCTACAGATGGAAAAGAGGAGATTAATCAGGAACATCGAAAATTTAAACATGTCAAAACCACAGAATTAGATAAAGTTTATCCTGAAAACACCTTAGATGCTGTTATAGGTAGTTCAGTTTTAGATGCTGTGTTAAACACTGATTTAGACAAAACAATTCAACAAATACATAAGATTTTAAAATTGAATGGTGTCTTGATTCATTTTTCATCACTTCAACCCCATATGAATATTATTATTGAGGATCTCTTAAGAGAAGATAAGGGGAAAAGTGCTATATTTCCTTGGATCTGTTTAAAGACGGGACAAACGCTAGGTGTTCAATTAATTCCCAAAGAGAATTTACTTAATTTTTGCCTCTTGTCGCCAGATTTAACAGATGCTGAAAAAGGGTTTTTAGCTACCTATGGAATGATGAGTCAGCCACATATGGTAGAGATGGTGATCAATCACTTGTGCATGCAACCCGATAAACTTACTAGCATTACAAGTGTCATGTTATCAAAATGGATCAGTCATCTCAATCCTTCAGGACTTCAACAAATGTTTTTAGAAGAACTTTTTCAAAAGAAAATGAAAGCAGTTTTGCAAAAGCATCAGTTTGAAATCGTGCACTTAGGTCGACAAGAAAGCAAAACAGTTACAATTAACAGACCCACTGATCTTCCACCAAATTTTAATCAATTTAATCGCAATTCTTTTCATCGAGTGGTAGGCATCGACTATAAAGAACATAATCCCTCTTTGAAGAAAGATCAAATTCAATTGAAAGCAACTTTATTTGTGATCATAGCCAAAAAAAGTGACAATGTCAGAGAACGACATCTTAAGGAAACAACTCCTATGGCTTTTGAAAAATTATCTATTAAAGAACGGGTGGGACAAGCCAAGGAAGTAAGTAAGAAAGCGACATAGAACAGCCTTTGTTTCAAGAGAATTTTTTACAAATTGAGGCCATTCTTTCGAGTTTTATTGAAAGAAATATAGTGGTTATTATAATATCCCTTATAAAGGAAAGTTCTTTATAAGGGATATTATTATGGTCGTTAATTTGTTAACTCCAGCTGATTTAATCATTCAAATTGCTGAACAGGCAAAGAAGAAAAGGCTATCTCTTAACTTTACACAACGTTCACTGGCTGAACGCTCTGGTGTCAGTTTGGGAGTGTTAAAAAATTTTGAGCGGACAGGAAAAATTTCTCTTGAATCGCTTCTAAAAATCGCTCTTGTGTTAGATGCTCTTACCGAATTTTCTGCTTTATTCCAACCAAAGTCTCCAGAATCTTATCCCTCTCTTGATCAGCTGCTAAAACAGCAAAAATCACGTCAGCGAGGAAGAAAATAATGGTGCTTTTTGAGCCAATTCATGCGCTTCAAGTTAAGTATTGTGGAATTAATATGGGACGCTTGGCGCTTATTAATAGAAAAATTTTTTTTGAGTATTATCCTCATTTTCTTGAATTAGGTTTAGAACTTTCTCCTTTTAAATTGCCGCTTAAAGCGGGAATCTTAGTTTGCGAAGATCGCGTTTTTGAAGGACTGTTTGGCATATTTAATGATAGTTTACCTGATGGATGGGGACGACTTCTTTTGGACCGCAAGCTCATGAACATGGGAATCAATCCTAATACGATGACGCCTATTGATCGTTTACGCTATGTGGGGACGCAAGGAATGGGTGCTTTACAGTATGAACCTGAATTTCCACTTACTTCTACGCATGAAAAATCTATAGAGCTAGATGTTTTAGCGGATGAATGCCTTCAATTTCAAATCAACGATCAAGATCAATTTATTGATGATTTATTGCGCATGAACGGATCTTCTGCAGGAGCTCGACCAAAAATATTGGTGAGTATCAATAAACAAACACATGAGTTGCGCATGACGCATTACGATCTTTCTCCTTTTCATGAGGATTGGATTGTCAAATTTCGTTCTTCTATAGATCCGCAAGATAGTGGTCCAATTGAATATGCCTATCATTTAATGGCTAAAGCAGCGGGGCTCATGGTGCCGGAAGCTAAACTTTTTAAATCCAAAATAGGCCCCGGTTATTTTGGTGTAAAGCGATTCGATAGAACTGAGAATGCTTTTTTACATACCCATACATTGAGTGGACTTTTACATGCCGATCATTGCATCCCCAGTTTAGATTATGAATCTGTGATGAAAGCTACTTATATACTCACAAAAAGCATGGCAGAATGCGAAAAACAATTTCATCATATCGTATTTAACGTCTTAGCTTATAATCGAGATGATCATGCTAAAAACTTTTCTTTCATCATGGATGAAAAAGGGATTTGGACTGTTTCTCCGGCTTATGATCTTACTTTTTCATCAGGGCCTGGAGGAGAGCACTGCACGACAGTGATGGGAAATGGTCGCAATCCAGGTACAGCGGATCTTTTAAAGCTTGCTGTTAAAACGAAAATCGATGAACAAAAAGCTTTAGCAATCATCGATCAGGTCAAAGAAGCTGTTTCAAAATGGAAACAGTTTGCCGAAGAAGCTCACGTCAGTCCTAATTCAATTAAAAATATTGGTTATCAGTTATGTAATGTTATTTGAAAAACTTTCTTAAATGAGGAGGGATAAATGCAGCTAACCCATCTAGGCAAGTTCACTTAAGAATTATTTAGTTTTATGTGATCAATAAATTTCCGCCCCCTGATTTTTTAAGCTATGCAAGATGCCTTTGCACGGAATCGCTGCCCAATCGGGGCGCGTATTCAGCTCATAGCCGAGTTCATAGATGGCTTTGTCCAAGAGAAGAATTTCTAATATATAACGCCGCTCTTCAGGATTTTTACATATAAAAGGCAACGAACTTGTTTGTATGATTTTTGTATAAGATTCTACAAATATCTGACTAACATGTTGATACCATAAATCCGCCCAGGGTTCTAACTGAGGAATGAGCTCTGGCTTAATGGTGGGATGTGTGAGTAACACATGATAGGCAGCATAATGAAAAGAGCGCATCATACCGGCCACATCTCTTAAAGGAGAGCGCTTGATGCGGCGATGACTAGTCGGGAGAAGGGGCTCGCCTTCAAAGTCAATGATGCAAAAATCTTTACCGGTATAAAGAACTTGTCCTAAGTGATAATCGCCATGAATACGCATTCTCACTTCTGTGATTTTCGATTGCAAGAGCCTGTGGTAGAAATTCATTAAAGTTGTTTGTGATTTTAATACCTCTTCAGCGATAGAGCGAATAGGGGGAGACAGGCGACTTAAATTAAGTTTGAGCAGTTGCAATGTTTTGTGTACATTGCGTCTCATCGTTTGGTAGATGGAGCGTTGATAGAGAACCGTAGAGAGTTCGGGACGAAAAGCTATATTTTCGGGATGAGAAGCTAAGGCTAAATGCATTTCTGCCGTGCGCTGTCCTAATAGGCGGGCGGCTTCTAGATAGCTTCCTCTCATGAGTTCTTCTAACTGTGGGCTCAAAGAATGAGGAGTAGTAGATAAAGACTGATTATTTTCTTGTACATAAGCTAAAACACGCTCGTAGTAGCTTGTTAGAGCATCTAAAGTAAATTGCCAGCCTGTGCCTTCATTGGGAACCACCGCTTCTAAGATCGCTAAAGCAATGGGATCTTTATTCGGACGTTGCCATTCAATTTTACCCGCGAATTGAGGCACATGAGGAAATTTAGCTGTTTCTGATAAGAAGGATTGCACTTCTACTTCGGGATTAATTCCCTCATCTAATTTGCGATAAATTTTAAGAAAAAATTGGCCTTCATAAAGAAAAGAAGAATTACTTTGCTCACCTTTGACTAATGAAGAAGAAAGTTCTGTAAAGGGTTTAAGAGATTGATTTTTTAGCATTTCTCCGATGGAAGCGGCAAAGCATTGAGAATCTAATTTAATTTTTTTGCGCTTCAAAATGAGATTCAACAAATCTGTCCGCAAATGCGCATCATAAGCACCGTCATAGAGAATGCCCTCTACATCACCAACATGAAGATGAGCAAGAACACTTTGAGGGAATTGAATCAAGAGTTGCTCAGATTCAGATTTAGGAGCAAAAGCAAGGGGAAGCAAATACATGTCTATTTCTTCGATTTCCAGATAACGCACTTCAATCACACATAATTTAGAATAAGATAACGAAACAGTGAGCAAAATTTTGACAGATTGAATGGTAGCTGTTTTGCGCTCAAACCAACGCGCACTTTTCAAGAATAAAGGTAAAGCCTCTTTCTCTAATTTCGCTTTATGTGGGTCTTTGAAGATATGCTCCCATTTTTTTTCTACTTGAAAACTGGGGATCAGATGATCTTTTATTAAAAGATGAATGGCTTCATGTGGTTGAAGGGAAAGCCAGAAATAGCCATGAGGTCCCAACGTCATATAATAAGTCTTATCATTAATCTTGGGAAATTGTGTGTGATGAAAGAGTTCAACCGGAATATACCCTATATATTTTGTCATTTCTATTCCGGCGGCTTGCGCAAAGTGAGAAAGATTCGCCACCACGAGAATAATTTCGTCTTGATAAGTGCGTGTAAACGCTAATACTTTAGAATTATCTGTGATCAGAAACTCTAGGGTCCCATAACCAAATGCTTTCGCACTTTTGCGCACAGATAACGTGCGTTTAATCCACCACAACAGCGAAGAGGAATTGCGTTCTTGGTTTTCCACATTGACCACTTCATAATGATAGGAAGGATCAATAATAATCGGTAAATAGAGGCGTTGAGGATTGGCTTTTGAAAAACCTGCATTGCGATCTGAACTCCATTGCATGGGTGTACGCACACCATTGCGGTCCCCCAGATAATAATTGTCTCCCATGCCAATTTCGTCTCCATAATAAATGACAGGGGTGCCAGGAAGCGAAAAAAGCAAAATATTCATCAATTCAATTTTGGCGCGATCATTATCTAATAAAGGGGCTAAACGACGGCGAATTCCCAAATTAATGCGTGCTTTGGGGTCCTTCGCATAAATGCGGTACATGTAGTCTCTTTCTTCATCAGACACCATTTCCAATGTTAATTCATCGTGATTGCGTAAAAACATCACCCATTGACAAATCGGGGGCAGAAGGGGTGTTTGTTCTAAAATATCAATAATCGGATAACGATCTTCCATATGAATCGCCATGAACAGACGTGGCATCACAGGAAAGTGAAACGCCATATGACATTCATCCCCATTGCCAAAATAAGCCACCGCATCTTCCGGCCATTGATTAGCTTCTGCGATTAACACGCGATCTTTAAATTTGCTATCGACACGTTGACGCAATTTTTTTATAAACTCATGGGTAGCGGGAAGATTTTCGCAGTTGGTGCCTTCTTTCTCAAAAAGATAAGGAATCGCATCTAAACGTAATCCATCGACTCCCATTTCAAACCAAAAATCAAGGGCGCGAAAGACCTCTTTTTGCACGTGCGGACTTTCAAAATTTAAGTCAGGTTGATGAGAGTAAAAACGATGCCAATAGTAGGCTTTGGCGACGGGATCCCATGTCCAATTAGAGGCTTCAAAATCCTGAAAAATAATGCGTGCTTCTTTATATTTTTCAGGTGTATCACTCCACACGTAAAAGTTACGCCAAGCAGAATCCGGTTGAGCATGACGTGCGCGTTGAAACCAAGGATGCTGATCAGACGTATGGTTAATCACGAGCTCAGTGATCACACGTAAATGACGGCGATGAGCTTCTTTTAAAAATTGGCGAAAATCATGCAAACTTCCATAAGTGGGATTGACACTATAATAGTTGGAAATGTCATAACCATCGTCTTTCAAAGGTGAAGGATAGAAAGGGAGCAGCCAAATGGCGGTAATACCCAAAGATTCTAAATAATCGAGCTTTTCACGCAGGCCGGCAAAATCTCCAATCCCATCTCCATTGTGGTCATAAAAGCCTTTGACATGGACTTGATAAATGATAGCTTGTTTAAACCATAGAGGTTCTACAGGTGATTCGTCCATCTGATTCCTCATATAAAATATTCAAAATCCACTTCACGTTTGACTTTCTTTTGAATACTAAAAATACACGCTGGAACTTGAGGACTTAACGTGATGCGCTGCGTTTCTCCACTCCAAATATGCTGACGATTTAACAAAAGCTCTTGCACTTTATAGGAGCTTTTTGAAGAAAGACCGAGCTCTTTTAAAGGCACTTTGAAGGTACCGGATTGCGAATGAAAGGGATCCAAACTGACAAAAATTAAGAGTTGATTATCTGCATTGTCATTCCATTTGCCAAAATACAAAATCTGCTCGTTATCAATTTCATAAAATTGCAGATTTTTTATTTGTTGAAGAGCAGGGTTTTTTTTGCGAATGAGATTAAGCCGACTAATCAGCTCCTTTAAACTTTCTTCTGTATCACGTTCCCAATAGCGACTTTCGTATTTTTCTGAATTCAAATACTCTTCTGTGCCTGGAACCGCTTCATGAATCATGAGCTCAAAAGGAGGTCCATAAATGCCATAATTGGAAGATAAAGTAGCCGCTAAAATTAAGCGGATACAAAAAGTGGCTTGATTGCCTTGCTGTAATTCTTCCGTCAGAATATCAGGTGTATTGGGCCAAAAGTTGGGACGAAAATAATCATTGATTTCGGCAGAAGTCAGGAGTGTTAAATATTCAGTCAGCTCTTTTTTTGTATGACGCCACGCAAAATAGGTATAAGACTGCGTAAAACCCACTTTGGCCAGCCAATACATCACTTTGGGACGTGTAAAAGCTTCTGCTAAAAAAATAATATCGGGATGCTTTTGTTTAATCGTGGTGATCAACCACTCCCAAAACACAAAAGGCTTTGTGTGAGGATTATCCACGCGAAAAATACGTACGCCTTTTTGGATCCAATAAAAAATAATGTCGCGCAATTCATCCCATAACTCTTTCCATTCAGCTGTCTCAAAGTAAAAAGGAACAATATCTTCATACTTTTTAGGGGGATTTTCAGCGTGTTGGATCGTATGATCCGCGCGCCATCGAAACCAGTTGGGATGCTCTTCCAAATAAGGATGATCCACAGAGCATTGAAAAGCAATATCAAGCGCAATATCAATCTCCCACTTCTTTGCTTCTTTTACTAAGTCCTCAAAGTCCTTTAAAGTGCCTAGCTCCTGATGAATGGCCATATGTCCACCCTCAGGAGATCCAATAGCCCACGGGCTTCCTACATCTGTTTCTAAAGCTTTCGCTTGATTGCTTTTGCCTCTTCTTTTATTGACTCCAATCGGATGAATAGGAGGTAAATACAACACGTCAAATCCCATCTGAGCAATATAAGGAAGCCACTTTTCGCAGTCTTTAAAGGTGCCATGCCGCTGAGGATCTGGACTAGCGGAGCGTGGAAACATCTCATACCACGTGCTAAATAATGCTTTGGGTGGATCAACAAAGAGGGGAAGCGTTTGAGGATATTCTGTCACCCATTGTTTATTGGGGTAACGATCACGCATTAAAAGCGAAAGTTGAGAATCTCTGGCGAGTTTCACTTGTTGTTGAAGACTTTCC
Organism: Parachlamydiaceae bacterium; assembly: GCA_030147755.1. GTDB lineage: Bacteria > Chlamydiota > Chlamydiia > Chlamydiales > Parachlamydiaceae > JASBUW01. Next base: position 7,609 of record JASBUW010000058.1, on the reverse strand, counting down.
GCATCCTGGATGGCTTCTAACCATTCTCGCAGTTCTGCATTGTCTTGCGCTTCAAGAGCACTAGTGATCATTTCAAGGCCCATTTGCATGTCGACAGAAATATCGATCTCGGCAACAAACTTTTTCTCTAAATCTTTTTGCCAGGTTTGAAAGTAATCAATCCATGCTTGAATGGTGTACACATAAAAACCCAAAGTATTGACTTTAAAGCGACCACGCCAAAAGTCATTGTCTAGGTATTGCATGGGAATTTTTTGCCATTCCTGATCATCTTGATGACGAAAAAGTAAATCTGCTGTGACATGGCTGTGTCCATCGGTAAAAATATCAGCCGTCACAATGACATCATCTCCCACGATACGTTTGATAGCAAAGCGACCATTTTCCACTTGCGGTTGAACATGGGAAATAGCGACGCGTAATTGACCTTCAACTTTTTTCATAAAGCGCAACCCTTTGGCATGAGTGATCTTTGAGTACACCCTATAATGCGAAAGAGTTAAGATTTAAAGAAAAAATTTATAATATGTATGAAATGATGCGAATTTGACTTAGGAGATATCTGAAAATTTAGGATATATTACATAAAAATAATTTATTATTGAATTAAAAAAAATATAATCTGTAATATGATTAAATCATTTGTAATATTTTAATAGGTAATGAATATGAGTGTAAATTTAGATAGTTTAATGGCTAATTTTAAACAAATCATGTCCCAATTAATACATGAAAAAGCTAGTCATTCATCGGAGCATATAGAATTTAAGATCGCTAAAACAGAAGCAATAGCACAATCCATTTTTCAAATCACAGGAGGGGATGAATTCAAAGAGATTGTTCAAACTGATTTAAGTTTAATTTGTAAACTTAAGCCAGGAAGAGTATTAGTTAAAGCACTTAAAAAATATGCTGTATTGCCTATAGAAATAAAAGAAGGGCCGGAAGATCAATTTGTTTTAAATCAACAGCTTGTTAGCGTTTGTATTAAATATTCTTCTAAAAGAACTAGAAAATACTACACCATTTTCGATGAGCAATTATCTGATACAGCACTTCCTACTTCGAGAAAAGAAACGAGTCCATCCTATATTAAGTTAGCTCATGAAATGATTCATTTTCTCCATTACAGCCAAGACAACGCAAAATTTAATAAACGTATCGAAAATGTCTCTAGAGATGTATTTCCTCTTATGGATTCACGTGAAGAGCAATTGACAATCACGGGTATAGATGAGCCGTTTCTAACAAAGAGAATCAGCGAAAAAAAACTCGAAAAATCTGATTTATTATGTGAGAACGCTTTTCTATTAGCTTTACAGTTAGCTCCGAGAAACTGCCATCGTGAACGGGCTCGATTTAATGAGGGAGCGCCAAACTTAGTTTCTCAAGATTTGGAAAGTGCTTACTACAAATGGATAGAAACTAATTTACATGCTATCAACCATATTCCCCCAGATAAGAAAATGGATAAAGAATTTATTAAAGAATTCGTATTAAAATATCCGAAAGCGCTTAAAACGATAGACAGTTCATTAAAGCAGGATGAAGACTTTTTTATTGATATAGCCGAATTTAATTCATCTGCCATCAAATATTTTCCCTCCGAGTTGTTAGAAGACGTAAAATTTTTACAAGCTTTAGTGGATAAAAGAGCTGGAAACTTTTTTTACCTACCTAAAGACATTAGAAGGCAAAATATTGAGTTGGCTCGTTTTGTTATCCAAAGAAAACCGGAGTGGTTTCAGCGTTTAGATCAAGAGTTAAAAATGCAATTTCCCTTTTGGACAAGATGTGTGATATCTTGATGCGAAAGTAAGTGTTCACTTAATGGCGCCAACTTAAGCTTTTTAAAGTCGTTTGTACCGGCATTTGATGGACCTAATGGACCCAATGGACCTCGTAGACCTGATAGACAAAACGAGTATGACATACCAAAAAAATAGCTAAAGCTGGTTGTTAAAATAGAGTTTACTCGTTTTGTCCATCAGGTCTATGAGGTCCATTGGGTCCATTAGGTCCATCAAATGCCGGATAGATTAATTACCTGAATTTTCAAGTTCCATGGCGCTGATCTCTCTTTGCAACGCCGTTTTAAAAATCTCTGGTAAAATGGCAATATAGCGTTGAGTATTCGTTAAAAGAACTGGATCGGCTTGAAGGAGCGGCAGAATTTCTCGACCGCGTGCACCTGGAACACCTGGACCTGTTTCGATGTTGGGCGGCAAGCCTGTCCAGATGATGGCTTGATAATCGCTCTTACCCAGCCAATTTGCAATGATGTGCGCCTGCATATCTTTTAACTTGTATCGGGTATCTCTACCAGCCAATTTACCTTTATACTGTTCTTTTTCTATTATCACCCTATCTGGAAAAGGTAAGGAATCTTCATTGAAATGAGATTTAGCTAAATAGCAAATATGCTCACGAATCGTTCCCTCTCTTTTACGTAAATCTTCAATTGCGTCCGGTAAAGTATGCTTAGCGGAACAAGCGACAGCCACAGGTTCGGCAGAAGCTTGGGGATCAACTACCACTGTGATGCGCCTATTTTCTGTTCCTGCTGAAGAGAGACGCGACATACGAATAGGAAGAGAAAGCTCCTTTTTATCAGGAAAACTAAATTCTCCTTCGATTTGCAATGTATGTTTATAAACAGGACTATATAAGTTATGGACGATGCTGCCAAAACCTATCACAGCAATGTTTGTATTCATTATTACCTCAATAATAAAATTAATTTAAAATTAAAATATTAAATTGTGACGATTTTTTTGTAAATAGAATTAATTCTCAAATTTAAATTAAACCTTTTGTTTAAATATATGGGTTGTTGATATAGATGAAAACACATGAACATAAAGCAATCTTTTTATCGGCCATTTTTTGACAGAATACGGCCATTTTTTAATCATTTTGGCCGTATTTTAACTTTAACGGCCATTTTTCATTGAAATACGGCCAAAATGATTGAAAAATGGCCGTATTCATGATATTTGAAAGAAGGAAGCGATGAAATTTCAAAATAAAAAAGCAAATGAATGTTTTATATTTATAGAAATTTCATAACTAATAAATAAAAGAACAAACGACCCTAACGACTTTATCCTTTTGTCCTTTTATTTATTGCGAAATTTCTAAACACTAAAAACAATTTTGTGCTCTTATGATGACAACAACTTATTTTTCTAGGATTGCTTTTTACACTTTTTTGCTTTGTTGCCAATTTTTTATGTGGGAGATGAACATGCACGCTGCTTCCTCTTACTGGGATGTGACTCCGTATCAAGCCCGTGAGTTAATCAATCAAAAAATTATGTCTATCGCTGCTGAGCAGCCTGAAGTACAAGCTGTGACGAATGTGACAATTAAGCGAGATGATCGTGTCACGCCTTTGCGTATTTATAAGCCTAACGAGCGTATAGATCTTCCCGTGATTTTATTCATTCACGGAGGTGCTTGGGTGGCGGGTAGTCTAGATACGCACGATAACATCGCACGCTATCTATGCCGAGAAGTACAAGCTGTTGTGGCGTCTGTAGGTTATCAAAATGCACCTGAAGGCAAATATCCGCTGCCTCTAGAACAGTGTTACGATGCCTTACTTTGGATTGTAGAACATGCACATGAATTGCATGTTGACGCTTCTCGCTTAGCTGTTGTAGGAGATAGTGCAGGCGGCAATATGACGGCTGCTCTATGTCTTTTAGTACGCGATCGAAAAGGTCCATCCATTGATTTGCAAGTGTTGATTGATCCTGCTCCAGATCTATCAGGAAGAGGATCTATCCAACCACAGGGAGATGACTGGGATGCCGTACGGTGGTATGCGACCCAGTATGTAGCAGATCCGCAAGATGCAAATCACCCTTATGTCTCGCCTAGCTTAGCCAAAGACTTGAGCCATCTTCCTCCTGCTTTAGTGATTGTGGCAGAAAAAGATCAATTGCGTCAGGACGGTGAAAAATATGCGCATCAATTGAGTGCTGCAGGCGTTCCCACTAATCTTTATGTACAATGGGGAGTTGGTCATTTAGCTGGTGATGGTGCTCGGGCATCTTTGTTGGCACGTGAATCGTTAGATGTGGCTGTCGCAGCCTTACGCGGAGCTTTTTATCGAGGATCAAATCATCTTGCAAAAGAAGAAAATATGACAACACCACGCTACCTCTTTAAAATCCTTTCCACTGAAAATTGGCAAGCAAGCGCTGGTCAGAAGGAAGTTCAATTATCAGCTGAAGATCAAGCTTTTATTCATTTGTCTCTCGAGGATCAATTGGAGCGCATTATCACCAAATATTGGAAGGATATTCCACAATTTGTCATTTTGAAAGTTGATGTGACAAAACTACCAGGCAAACTCGTGCTAGAAGCTAATCCTGGCGGTACCAATAAATATTATCATCTTTATTACGGGTCTATTCCTTTAGATGCAGTTATTGAAGTCAAATTAACCAAATAATGGAATGGATTTTCTTAACCAGCTTGATGTTGCTAGTGGGGCATATTGTTTGGTATTCTTGGCGTTATGGCATTACGCCTACTCCCACAGGTTGCAAAGTTAAAAAAGCTCTCTTCGAGATTCTTCCACCCTCTCTTAGGGGCAATATCATAGAGCTAGGCTCTGGATGGGGGACACTAGCTTTTGCCCTCGCTCATTATTTTCCCGCATGCCAAGTCTGGGCTTATGAAATTTCACCCATTCCCTATTTTGTTTCTCGTTGTATCCAAAAATGGAAACACGCCCCACATCTACATTTCAGCAGGCAAGATTTCTTTCAGGTGTCTTTGCACAATGCTTCTTTAGTGGTTTGTTATCTTTATCCAGGCGCTATGCAACGTTTAAAGACTAAGTTTGAACAAGAGTTAGCCCCTGGAACCTATGTATTAAGCCATACGTTTGCCATTCCTGGGTGGATGCCTATACATTGTGTGAAAGCCTCTGATCTCTACCAAACTCCTATTTATCTTTACCAAATCTAGTGTAATGTCGTTTTTAAGCGCTGTTATCCGATATAGCGTTTCTTATAAGCAGCATGACAAGATAAAATTGAAAGTTTCTTGATAAATATGAGAAAAACTGTTATTTATTGCATAATGATGATTATAAGCGACGTTAAAGCAAATATTGTAGAATAAAAGCAACATTAATATGAAAAAGAATCTTATTCAACTTTTACCGTTGCCGGTTGAGAGAGCTCTGAAGAAGTTTGGAGTGGATATTCGGATTGCACGTTTGAAACGTGGTTTTACTGTTGAGATGATGGCACAGAGAATTGGCATTCATCGATCGACCTATATCAAGATGGAAAAAGGTAACCCAATGGTCGGATTAGGTGCTTACGCGGTTGCGCTATTCTCGTTAGGTTTTGGTACACCTTTGGGAGATCTCATTGACCAGAGCAATGATGACACAGGGCTGCTGCTTGGTTTACAGAAACTACCAAAAAGAGCTCGGCCAAAGAAAAATTCGCAGGGATTATGAATAGACAAATCAAAGTTTATATTGGCGATGTAAAAAGATTTGTTGGGACCTTATTTTTCAATGCGTTGGGTAATCGCGAGAGTAGTGGCCTGGAGTATAGTTCTGAGTGGATCGAATCTAATAAAAGTTTCGAAATAGATCCAGCACTTCCTCTTAAATATGGACGCGTCTTTCGATCGAATAAGGAGGGAAGGTCTGTTTTTCATGGCGCTATTGCTGATTCAGAACCTGATGGATGGGCTAGGCAAGTGATTTTGCGGGCCAATGGAAAATATCGAAAGGAGATGAAAGAGCGTGGCATTTCTTTTGATGACTCTCTATTGAATTCCCTTGATTTCCTTTTGGCTGTTGACGATTTTTCGCGAGTCGGCGCGCTTAGGTTTCAGGATGAAAATGGAGTATTTCAACGAGGAGGAAAGGGGAAAAGAACAGCTCCGCCACTCATTGAACTCGATTCTCTATTGCGTGCAACTCGGGCTGTTGAGACCGATACAGAAACAGCAGCCGATTTAGAATACTTACGTGGTCGAGGGACTTCACTTGGTGGTTTAAGACCCAAATGTACTGTTATCGACCAAGATGGCTCTTTGTCGATTGGAAAATTTCCAAGTGTTCATGATTCTTATTCTGTTACAAAAGGTGAAGTGTTGGCTCTGCGTATAGCAGCTGCAGCTGGTATTCAAGTAGCCGAGGCTCGTATTGTAGAAAGTGAAGGCACACCTGTTGCTTTGATTAAACGTTTTGATCGGGGACTGCATGGCGAGCGCATTCCTTATCTTTCAGCTGCAACTCTTCTCGGTATAGAGGATAGTCATCAAATTCATACTTATACAGAAATTGTCGATGCGCTCAAGCGATACAGCGCAGATTATCGAGCAGATGTGGAAGAGTTATGGCGTAGGATTGCACTAACAATTTTGATCACAAACGTAGATGATCATATGCGCAATCATGGCTTTTTGCATGTAGAGAAAAACCAGTGGCGTCTCTCACCAGCTTTTGATATCAATCCGTTCCCTGATAAGCGAAGAGTGCTTAAAACTTGGATTGCCGAATCAATAGGCGATGCAGCCAACATTCAGTCATTGATGGAGATGGCTCCCTATTTTGGAATTGAATCTAGACGTGCTTGTGAGATCCTTTCTATTGTAGAAGGAGCCGTTGCTCGTTGGCGGCAAATCGGTAAAGAAATTGGTATGAAGACTTCAGAACTCAATGCATTCGAAACAGCTTTTGAACATGAGGAGCGACACTCTGCTCGCCGAATCATCCAACTGATAAATGGATAGAAAAAGATCTTGTTGTATAAATCCAAGACTGAGAAAAAGTGGACAATGATACTAAAAATATTAAATTCTGATCATCAAATCCTTAAACGAAAGTGGTTCACGCTTTTAGTGATTCTAGAGTTCATGCTGGTCTTGTATGCAGCTATGCTCAATTCTTTAGTTGTTTCTTTGTTTGAAGAAATAGTAGCAGACACTTCCTTTGTTAGTGCTGTGATCAATACTGTGTCATCTATCGCGATTTTTTATTATTGTGCTTATAAAAAGCCAGGTACCCTTTTATTAACTTTAACGCTCATTTTTAGCCCATTAGAACTTTTACGACTCTTTGTTCTTTATCGAACTATGGCAAAAGTCACCCAAGGATGGATCTTAGGAATATTTTTAGTCACTTACACGATTTTAACTGTTTGGTGGTATCTCTTAACCTTTCAGTTAAGGCGGCAAAATCAACAAATTCAACTTGAGGCTGTTCTAGCTTCGTCGGAATATTTGACTGCTTTATCTCATCTTCAAACAACCACTAATTTAGAAGAATTGGATTCCCAATTTTACGAAGCAATTAAAGAGCGTCCTCATCTTTTTGTCAAAAATTTACAAAAAGAATATGAACTTCAAAAGAGACGCTTTATTGATTAAAAATTAATTATCAGTAATGTCATTCGATTTATTAATTGATAAAAAAATAAGAAAGTGGGTAACTCACCTTACGCAAACTGAAGTTTGGACAATTGTAGCTAATCGCGGCAGCGATCAAAAGTGGGAAGCCCCGCGTGAAGCGAAAGGCCGGTTAGGCCTGTAGCGGAACGTGGGGAATCAATCCATAATAAAATGAGAG
>JASBUW010000057.1 GCA_030147755.1 Parachlamydiaceae bacterium | reverse complement strand
TCACAGAAAAATATATCTCGAAAATTTGTGTAGTTTGTCTAAATATTATTTAGACCTCTACTATGCGATGGTAAACCATCACACACAAGCTCTACTTTATTTTGCTTGCACATTGTCTTTCTTATACTGTCAAAACATCTTTGCACATGCTCATCGGCATCTGCTTTTCTTACTTTCGTTGGCTTATTTAATTGGCGCATTTCGTTGCAAGAAGTTCCTAATTTACATAAAAGGTCGGATTTAATGCAATAACCTTTTTCATGCAGATGTTTTTTTGTCAAAATGCGCTTTATTATAAGCTATTTACGATGCATACGCATGTTATTGACACGTAAAAATAGTTTACATCATTATTGGATTTATATATGCAAACACACGAACAGAGGAGATGAATTATGCGTATTTTTTTTCCAGTCATGATGACTATAGCTACATCTATCGTTTCTTTTAATTGCCAACTTCAGGCCCATTGCGCACGTTGTACAAAAATTGAAGTAGAACGTGCTGAGGAGCAAGCTAAGCATCCTCAAAAAGCAGGATATTATGATGATGCCATTCATTTACATGCAGATAGTGCTCAAAAGCAACCAAACTCAGGGAAAGAAGAAACTGAGACTTCAGATGCCACAAAAACGCAAGAAAAGAGCAGATCAGCTTCCACTCTTTTGGCTCAAGCTTCTCCTCAAACTCGTTTAAAGAGCGATCAACAACAGGTAGACATTGAAAATATCTCTCCACAGCATTCTCACGCTATTCTTCTCACCATTTTGCAAACCAAAAATTTTTTAAATACTTTAGCTGGGCCTTTTACACTTTTTATTCCGACAAATGAAGCTTTATACCAGCTAAAGTCACCTACTTTGCAAGATTTAGGAAAAGCAGAAAATAGCGATTTATTAGCAACACTAGTGGCTAACCATGTCGTGGCACAAAAACTTTTAGAAGATGGATTGATCCAAACTCCTATTAAAACATTAAGTGGACGCAATCTTCGCATTCGTTCTAAGAATGGTCAATTAATGGTCAATGACGCCCATATTTTGCGTGTGATACCTGCTAGCAATAATGGAATTATTTATGTGATCGATCAAGTCCTATTTCCTTAAAAGAACAGTATTTAAAACTTTTTAGCGAGCAAATAATTTTTGTTCGCTTTTAATTTTCTTGCTATTTTATCAAGTTTTTCTTTATTAAAAAAAACACTTTAGGCATGAGTAGAACTATACATCGTCGTTTATCAAGATGCCTAACTAAGGAATTTCATTATGAATAAAGTTTCCCAACTCTTTGCTCTTGCGATTTTATCTATCGTGGCTGCTCAATCAAATGCTTTAGCTAATTATCCCTCAAATCCTGGATATGGCTCTAGAGATGCTCAAGGCTATCGTCAAGCCAACACTCAATATTACAACGATCAAGGAGCGCCAAACGCGCGTGACGAACGCTATATGATGCAAAAAGGACAAGAACGTAATGAGCGCATGCGTCGCCAAGATCGTAATATGATTCAAGAAGACCGCAACATGATCAGACAAGGTTATGATGTGAATGAGCAATATTACGATGATAAAGGTGGACTCCAAAATCCTCGCCGTCCTCAAACGTCGAGGCAAGAAGCTAGAATGCGCGGAGACATAGACTCTCGTCAGCAAGGTTATAACAAGCAGGCAGGAGATAATCGCACTACTTATCAAGCGAATGATGCTGCTACGCCACGTAGTTATCCCTTGCATAATGATTATCCCTCTGCGCCTCGCACTGATAATTCAAGCTCTTATCAACAAACGCAACGCCCTCAAAGCGATTCAGAAGGCTATTTAGTTGGAGATGCCGCTGATATAGTCCCTACACATAAAACCGCAAAGAAAGAGACTTCTAAACCTGTTAATCGCAATTTACGTGATCAAAACGATGACACAGATAAAACTAAGACTACCCCTTCAGCTGCTAAAGAAGTTGATCATTCATTAGCAGATAACACACAAGCAACAGGAAAAATTTCTGCAGATCGTACAACTAAATCAACTAGTTCATCTAGCTTGAACAAAGTCGATCGGCAATCAGATGATGATGACGATAATGACGATAATGATGATGATGACGATGATGCAAGACCAAGTAGTAAGCCTACTACACAGGCCCGCAGCCAACGTTAGTGCTATTTGTTAGTGGGCAAATGCTCACTTTTGTTGAATTTTAGATAAAACCAGAATTTGAATACAGTTTTTACCTAGAAAGGAGTTTGTATGCGCAATCTATCCAAAATTGCTCTCTCAATATTATCTACACTTGTAGCTAGCAGTGTATTTGCTCAATGCCCAGTAGGCGGCCCTTGCCCTTACCAACAAGGTGGCTATGACAGTGGTTACTACAGTGGTGGCTATGGTGGTGGCGGTTATGGTGGTGGTTATAGCGGAAATTATAGCTATAGCAGCCCTAATTATGATAGCTCACCAGGTTATGGCTATTCTAGCGGCACTCGTCAACGTACAGCACGTGGTCATTTTAGAAATGTTCCTCCTCAAACCTACAGCAATGATTTTGATGGACAAATGCAAGGTGGATATTATCAACATGATTCTATGATGATGGGATCTCCAAGCATGGGTATGCAAGGTGGATACTATCAACAAGATTCTATGGGATCTCCAAGCTACCAAGGTGGATATTACCAACAAGATCAAATGCCTTATGGTCAATCAGGAAGCATGTATGATCAACAAGGTTCTAGAGGCATGTACAGCCAACCAGGTTCTAGCAATGCTGGATACTCTAGCCAAGGTACAACTCAATCAGGCAGCTCAACAAACAGCAGCACTGGTGCATCTAATCCTTCTACTGGCACACAACAAAGATAGTAGTTCGAGCAGTTAATTTAAAGGGTCCATTAGCTTACGTTAATGGACCCTTTTACATTTGATGGACCAAATGGACCTAACAGTAGCCAAGCTGGGGCCTTCTTCTACATCACAGAAGCAAATGGCTTTGGTAGGATCACCCGGCTGTGGAACCACTTAGCAGATGTACATAGCGCATATTGATGCTTGCACACATGATTCATTGTACTGGTTTTATTATAACCAAATGCAACTGTAAAAACAGCTATGACTGGTAAAACACAAGAGATGAATAGCGGTTTAAGGTATTTCATTCCGAATTTCCTCTTCATAAATTTTTTGCTAACACTCTGAAATAGAGTCAAATTTTTTCTTTATTCATTGTTGCGAAGCTAGCATACCGTACAGCTAGTGTCAAGCGTCTTATTTTTCTGGCAAGCTTTGTGATTTAGCCAAATGTTGTTTCCAGCTTGCTAAAGAATGAAATGGTGGAATCAGAATTTTAAATGGAATGTTTTTAACAATCTTTCTGGTAAACGAGCACCTTTAACAGGATGCGCTTTAATAGCTTCTTCTAAATGCATTAAATCGCTTTGAGATAAGTGAATGTCTACAGCTTGTAAGTTTTCTTGAAGGTATTCCAACCGCTTTGTTCCTGGAATGGGAATAATGTCATCTCCTTGAGCTAACAGCCAGGCTAAGGAAAGTTGAATAGGCGTACAGTTTTTCTTTTTCGCAAGCGCGGTCACGGCTTCTACTAAACGCAAGTTGTCTTGAAAAGCTGTTCCTTGAAATTGCGGTAATATACTGCGGAAATCGAATTCGAGATTTTCGTTAAAAATTTTGGGATCTTTGATTTTTCCTGAGAGAAGGCCTCTTGCCACAGGACTATACGCAACAAAAGCAACTTCTATTTTTCTACATACGGGCAAAATGGAATCTGCAATAGCGCGATTGATAATGGAATATTCCGATTGCACGGCAACAAGTTTATCACCTAATATATGATAAGCTCTTTCAAGTGTTTCTCCATCTACTTCTGATAAACCCACATAAAGGATTTTCCCCTCCTGAATCAACTCTTGCATCACATGCATCGATTCTTCTATTGGAGTTTCGGGATTATAGCGGTGTAGGTAATAAAGATCGATTGTTTCCATTCCCAAGCGTTTCAAACTATCTTGGCAGGCTTGCTTGATATAGTGGGATGTATTATTTACTTTCATTTCTTCACCCACACGCTCAACACCACATTTTGTAGCAATAATGACCTTCTGCCGAAATGCTTTGACAGCTTTTCCGAGTAACTCTTCATTGGCTCCGCTTCCATATACATCGGCAGTATCAAAAAAAGACACACCGCTTTCATAAGCTTTCCGAATAACTTCGTATGCTGCTTGCTTATTAGTGGGACCATACCATTCTGACATCCCCATACACCCTAATCCCAAAGCAGAAACTAAGGGTCCAGTTTTACCTAATTTGCGATATTTCACATCCTTCTCCTTTGAAGCCAATAGACAAATTATCCCGCCACTTACGTTCTTACTTATCTCGTTATAAGCAAAAGCAGACAAGATGCACAAGTTTTTTCAAGTTATTTGTATATAAATCGTTAAAAATTTATCTTGTTATTTATCTAGCGTGTTGGAAACCCTTGATGAGGACACAATGATTTTTTCTTATCATAATAAGCCTGATTTTTCTATATGGAAACGCACCCTATTTGTCGTTGCCATTACCACTGTAGCAAAAATACAAGCGTTTGATGGCATTCTTTCACCTGAATGTCTCGCCCGTCAAGAAATCTTTGGCAGAACAACAACTATCTTTAATGGAGCGGCTGTCGAGCCTACCATTGCTGTTAATCCCAAGAACAAAAAACACATCGTGGCAGCCTGGCAACAAGGGCGTATCTCCAATGGTGCAGCCTTAGAAGCGGGTATTGCCTATTCTAGAGATGGAGGTAAGCATTGGCACAGAAGCCAAGTTCCTTTCCAAATATGCTTAGGAGGCATTAACCAAAGATCGGGTGATGAATGGCTAAGCTACGCTGCCGATGGCAGTAAGGTTTATCTTTGTGCTGCGGTTCTCAATGCCACACAAGAACCAAATACACAAAATCAATCCGGTGTTGTCGTCACGATTTCAGAAGATGATGGAGCCACCTGGAGCGAACCTCGTTATTTATTTTCTAGTATGAACTATATTTCCGATCCCACCCAGCAATTTGCCAATGCTGACAAAACTTCCCTAACAGCGGATCCTCATGACCCTCAACGAGCCATTGCAATGTGGGCGACATTTAACCCTAGCACTTCTTCGCATGGTAATGCGCAAAGCAGCTACACAACAGATGGCGGCAAGAGTTGGTCAGCAGTCCAACTTGTCTATGATCCTTTTCCCGATCTGACTCAGCAGGGATTAAGTAATGGGATTCAAAATGATAATCAAGCGAGTAACAATGTCGTTGTCATCTTGCCAAAAAAAAGAACTTGTCATAAGCGCCGTTTAAATGGTGATTGGTTGAACTTTACCGTTCGGGTCTATGCAAGACCTGGTGCCACTAACGAACAATTTACGCAGGATTCTTTTCCCTTTCAATTTTCACTCACCGATATTGCAGTCGTGCGCTCTAAAGATCATGGGCAAACGTGGGACCCTCATGCGACCGTTATTGTACCCAGTTTTGTCAATAATTTACTTTACACGGGAGGCTACACCTATGATGCGAATGGCAATATTACCGGAGGAGTAGGCACCTTAGTCAGAAATGATCAAACGCTCCCCTCTTATACTGTGAATCCCAAAAATGGCTTTTTATATGTTGCTTATCAATCGAGTGCTTTTAGACCGGATCAATTGCCACAAATTGGTCTTGCCACTTCACGTGATGGTGGACAGATGTGGTCACAGGGTGTACAAGTGAATCGCACCCCTGCTTATGCGGCAAATCCACAAGCTTTCGGACCCTTTGTGGCGGTGACAAAAAATGGACGTGTGGGAATCCTGTATTTTGATTTTCGCAACGATGATCATGCAGATCCCACTCAAACTAAGATGGACGCCTGGCTGGCTATCTATCAAGAAGTGTGCCATGCAGAAGGAGGAAGCACCCAAATTGGTTTAGATTTTGTGCAAGAGATACGCCTTTCTGAAAAATCTTACATCGTACAAAATGGCCCGATGACTTCGCAAGGAGTCATGACAGATGGTGATTATCAATTTTTGACTACACAAGGCAACGATTTTTATGCCATTTATATGAAGTCTTTTGATGGCCCCTTTAGCCCCCCTGCCGTTGTTTTTGCAGATCCTCTTCATCAAGCCACCGTTTTACTGGATAATAACCTCCGCACCGCACCGTTCTTAAGCATTATTAAAAATCACAGAAAAGGTGCAGAACTCATTTCCACTCAAATGTTAAAGTAATCTTTCGTATTGGAAAAATTGGCAATGACTGCCTAGGTATTCATTATACGGCTGTCAGCGACATGCCATGTGAATTAAATTTCGAACAAGCACACTTTCAAATTAATCACTCTATCCAGCATGCCGTTTGGTTAAACGATCACGAAAGCAAAGAATTGTTTCAAGCAGAGGCAAATAGCTTGTAAAGTAATATTAAACTTTTCAGTCGTTCCCCTTTTTCCTTTCTTCCATAAAACGGTATTTCACCCATTTTTCATCTTCTTTTCTTCTATTATGATGTAAAATGTCTCATCACCAAATCAATAAAACTGAATTCTGTGAGGAGCTTTTAGCTTAAATAAAACTCCTCACGGAATTCATTTTTATTGATTTCATGATGTGCAATTGGAATAATTTTGACAAAAAAGTCTTAAATAGACTAAAATGTCTATAAACAAGGAGTTCATCATGTCAGAATTAGATAAATATAAGCCGATCGCTGAAGCGATCAGTCTACTTCTTTTCCCTCATGCCGAGGTGATCATTCATGATTTCAAAACCCAGTGTATTGGGTTTATTGCGAATAATCTTTCGAAGCGAAAAATTGGGGATGAATCTCTTCTCGAGGGGACAGAACAATTTGCGAAGCAAGATGTCTTTCCTCCCTATTTCAAAATGAATTGGGATGGGAGAAAAATGAAGGCAGTGTCTGCCTTGTTGAAAAACCAATCAGGAAAGCCAATTGGTTTGCTTTGTATTAATCTAGATATTTCTAAATGGGAACAAATGCATCACTTCATTCTCGACTTGATTGAATCTAAAGTCGAGAAACCCGACGTGTTATTTAAAAATGATTGGAGAGAAAGGATCAATGTTTATGTATCAACTTATCTCAAGGAAAATGGATTACGCCTAGAATCTCTTGATCGATCGGAAAAGAGAAAGCTTTTGCTGGAACTTTGGAAGGAAGGAGCATTTGAAACCAAAAATGCGGCTTTCTATGTCGCAGATGTTCTACAGATTTCTCGTGCCACTGTTTATAACTATCTAAAGGAGAAATCATGAATATTGCACCCTTTAAACTAGAAGAGTTTTGGAAGAAATACGAGTTTACAACACCTTATTTGCTTTGTTGCTCCGATGCTGAAACCTGGGGATTACAAGAGATCCTTTCTTTAGCTGATCTAGAATCTCAGGCACTTTGGCAATCCCTAGGTTTAGGCTATACAGAGGTTCCTGGACATCCCTTGCTTCGTGAAGAGATAGCTAGACTTTATTCTTCCTTGCATGCTGAAAATATTTTCACTTTTGCCGGAGCCGAAGAAGGCATCTACTGTGCGATGAGAACGTTGATTAAACCAGGTGATCATGTGATTGTCATAGATCCTTGCTATCAATCGCTTGTGACGTTACCAGAAGCATTTGGCGCAGAAGTCACGTCTATTCAACTTAAATTTGAAGATCAATGGAAACTGAATTTAGAAGAAGTGCAAAAAGCTTTTCGCCCGACGACAAAATTGCTTGTTCTCAATTATCCACACAATCCCTCTGGAATGCTATTAGAGAAAAGTACTCAAGAGGGACTCATTGCATTAGCTAGAAAAAATGGAGCCTATATTTTTTGTGATGAAGTGTATCGCTACTTGGAAGTGGATGAAACCTCGCGTCTTCCCTCGCTAGCAGACGCCTACGAAAAAGGCATTTCCCTCAACGTGATGACGAAGTCTTTTGGTCTTGCTGGTCTACGCATTGGATGGCTAGCGACACAAGAAGCAAATTTTTTAAGAGAAGCCGGTTCGTATAAGCTCTATACATCCATTTGCAATAGTGCGCCTAGTGAAATTCTGGCCATCATCGCTTTACGTGCGAAAGAACAAATCCTTCAACGCAATCGCAATATTTTATTAGCGAATCTACAACTCTTGGATGAATTTATGGAACGCAATCAAAAATCTCTGTCTTGGATTCGCCCGCAAAGCGGCACAATAGCCGTTTTAAAACTCTTACTTCCTTTATCTGTCGAAACTTTTGCTGAAGATTTGGTACGCACGCAAGGCGTCTTAGTGATGCCAGGCTCTGTTTTTGATCTTCCGGGCAACTTTTTTCGCATTGGGTTTGGCAAGAAGAATATGCCTGACATTTTAAATCGGTTTGAATTGCACCTACAACAGCAAGGTTAACAATATGCATCATCTTATTGAGCAAGCTACATACATTCTTCAAGACAAAATCCGCCATACGCCGATTGAATATTCACCCAAACTTTCCAAGCTTCTTGGACAACCTGTGTACTTAAAGCTTGAGTGTTTGCAACTCACTGGTTCATTTAAAGTGCGAGGCGGCTTTTTTTATCTATCTACTTTAGATCCGCAAGAGCGAAAACGAGGCGTAGCTGTCTGTTCTGCAGGCAATCATGGATTGGGAATCGCTTATGCAGGCAAACAATTAGAGGTGCCTTGTACGGTTTTTGTTCCCAAAAGCGTTGATCAAGCCAAATACAACAAACTAGTAGAGCTCGGAGCTCACGTCAAAAAATCAACCTTTATTGGATATGACGATACCCTAGCCTGGGCGATTCAAGAAGCACAAAAACTAGATATTCCTTTGGTCTCTGCTTTTGATGATGAAAAAATCATGGCAGCTAACGGAGGCACTCTCGCAGCAGAAGTGCTTGAACAAGTACCGGATGTAGCACATGTGGTTTTGCCTATGGGAGGTGGCGGACTCTCCGCAGGTTTTGCATGGCATGTCAAAGAAAAAAATCCGCAAACAAAAGTCACCATTTGCCAATTGGCAGATTGCCCGGCTCTTTCTCTTTCCCTGCAGCAAGGTAAACCCATCACTTACATGCCGTCGATCGATACGCTCGCAGGTGGCTTAGAGGGAGGTTTAGGAGTGAAATGTTTTGATATTTTAAAAACTCGAGTGGATGAAATTGCTCTTATCAAAGAGCACGAACTAAAAGAAGCCCTTTGCTGGCTCCTGGAAAATCACCAGTATCTTATTGAACCTTCGGCTGCGGTAGCCCTTGCCGGCTGTCTTTATGACCATACGCAGCCTATAGGTCCTCTGGTGATTATTTTGACAGGACGCAATGTGAGTTATGCAACAGTCCAACAGTTATTAGGTGCTGTACCATGAAAATTCTTTCGCGAGAACAAATCGAAAACTCTCTCTCGATTCCTCAAATTTTAGAGGCAATTGAGCAAGGCTTCATCACTTATAGTCGCGGAGAAGCCGTGATTCCACCTGTCGCTTCCCTCCATTTCACTAGTCCTCCCGGCGACTGCCATATTAAATATGGATATGCAAGAAGCGGAAAATACTACGTTGTCAAAATAGCTTCTGGATTTTACGATAATCCTAAGCAAGGGCTGCCCTCAAATAATGGACTCATGCTTTTATTTGACAAGCAAACTGGCAATCCCATCTGCGCTTTGCTCGATGAAGGCTATTTGACAGATATACGAACAGCAGCAGCCAGTTGCATTGCAGCCAAATGCTTAGCTCCCAAAAACGTTTCCTGTGTGGGAATAGTAGGGACAGGATCTCAAGCCTATTATCAGCTCAAATTGCTCTCCTTTGCCACCAAATGCCGCAGAGCCATGATCTGGGGACGGGACAGGGAGAAAGCACGGAAGATGACAAGACAGGATGATTTAAATGAATGGACGTTCGAAATCGCTAACGATCTCGAACAACTGACAGCAGAGTGCAACTTAATTGTTACAACGACAGCTTCTTCCCACCCTCTTCTGCTTGCCGACCACATCAAACCCGGAACGCACATCACAGCTGTAGGTGCCGACGATATAGGCAAACAAGAACTGGACGAAAACATTTTTATGCGAGCCGAAAAAGTCATTGTCGATAGTCGAAGCCAGTGTGCTGCATTTGGAGACGTTTCTCATGCTTTAAAGAAAGGCGTGATTGGACCGGAAAAATTGGTGGAGTTAGGAGAAGTATTAACCAATCCTTCATTGGGAAGAACATCTGACAGCCAGATAACCGTGTGTGATTTAACTGGAGTTGCCATTCAGGATTTGCAGATTGCAGAAAGTATCTATTCAGTACATGGCTTAACAAGTCGATCCTGAAATCATCTCATATTTCCTCTGTTTTCTCCTCTGTGTACTCTGTGGTTAATTAATAAAAATAACCACAGAGTACACAGAGAGCACAGAGAAGAAAATTTCAATGTTTCCGACACGCTTTAGATCGAATAGACTTCAAGATAAGGCCTACTACTACCTGATGTCCTTGCGTTGTGGGATGCACGTCATCCCAAAACAAATAGTTTGGTGGGAATATGCCATAAGTATTAAAGAAGATCAATCCTTCGTCTGTCACATTGTTGATCGCAACTGGCGGACCTGGAACAAAGAAACTAGGCGTATAGATTCCTCCATTTTGAACTGTATTGAACGCTAAAATAAATTCTGAATAGATATCCACAAAATAGATATGAGCATGAAAAGATCGATCTTTGCGCAATTTCCTTAAAGTTTTGGAGAGATTTCGATTATAAAGATCCGAATACAAATCAGCCGCTGCTGCATCCATTTTTCTTTCTTCAGCACGTGGAGTGTCTCCTAACTTTGGCATATTAAAAATGAGAAAATGACGTGCACCCGCACGTTCTAATCTTCTCATGGACTTTTCAACTGCTTTAACAGCATTTTTAGCGGCTTCCGGTCCAAATTCACCACTTACCAATAAATTATCTGCACCTGACCAGATCGCATACAATGTCTTTGATCTTGGAGTATTCGTCGCCAAATATCCATCCACTTCCTTCAATAAGTTAGGGATGGGCTCAATAACACCGGAAGGTTGAACTGAACCAGCGGCTGCTTTAGACCCTCCCCACGTCCATGTATTGCCATGGGTAAGCGGAGGAAGTGTCGTACTGTCATCTCTTCCCGGTGTTCTTGCTGGTAATCCCCAATAATTGGCAAGAATTTCTATCCAAAGAATATTATCGGAAAAATGAGTCTCTTGATAATAACCATAAATCACGGGTGAATTGCCAGGTATAGTCAAACCGGCAACATTGCCGACATCAGTCAAGCTATCTCCAAAGGCAATAATCTCATGAAATGACTTTGCGAATCCACTAGGTGTTGAAGCAAAAAGCAAGAAAACTCCCACAATACACACAGAACGAGAAATAAAATTTAGCATAGCCTTACCTCTTGGCATGTTTGATTTCAAAATATGCATAAACTTTTATTGATTCAATAAGCATCTTTCAAAATTGAGGATATTTTATACACAAATGCTTTTACAACCGATTGGATAGCTAATCCAGGAAATGAAGTCATGAAAGTCATCAAAAAGAAAGATTCAGTAAGCAAACTTTAGCCTGCTCACCAAATTTTACGTGGCTTTTTTAACAAGTTCTTTTATTTCAGCCGCTATTTGCTGCATCTCTAAAACAGTTTCAGTATTTGGTGTTAAACGCTTGCACAATTTACGTAAACGCGTACTCATTCTGTTCAAACTTTGCTTATGGGAACTGTATTCCTGTTTCCATTGATTTAAATCCTGATTGATCTTCGTTAATTCATCAATTTTATGCTGCATTTCTTCTATAGATAATTCCATTGGACTCACTTACTTTCTTGCATTGGTATAAAGATTATATTAATCCGCAGCATTCTGTAAAACAAAGAAATTGACTAAAAATACTATATTTGATATAATTGCTTTTTAATAACAAGGTATACATTTAAAATGCGTCATATAGATCTTACAGCTCGCTTCTTTTTTTTCTTTTACGATTTACCCATGAGGCGGGAGGCTAACTGACGCTTGTGAAAAATGAACAAGTGCATAAAACCCGCCACAAGCGGGTTTTTTTTTGCCCTAAAGTAATTTTAAATTTTTAACAGGAGAATTCGCAATGAATAGCTTATTTACTTATCGATTTAGTCATCCAATTCAAGGAGTCAAAAAAACATACGTCATTACCCCTATAATAGGAAAATTACATGAAAAATATAAAATTAAACATTTGTCATAATCACTCTTCGAAAGCACTTATTCTCTCTTGTCATAAGCCTTTCTCTCATTTTTTCTATTCTTTAAGC
Source organism: Parachlamydiaceae bacterium (assembly GCA_030147755.1). GTDB lineage: Bacteria > Chlamydiota > Chlamydiia > Chlamydiales > Parachlamydiaceae > JASBUW01. The sequence goes on along the minus strand of JASBUW010000057.1, from coordinate 5,238 downwards.
GTCATCTACGCTTGTTCTTTCTTCTTTTTTTCATTTTTTAGCTTCAGCCCTTTTAGCAAATAGGGCTTAAACCATCTCTCGTATGAACTTTTAGTTGTTGCGAGACTCATTTGACGAAAGGAGTCGAGCTCCTGCTTATTTTTTAAATATTTAAACATGATGAAAAAAGAGTTTACCATGAAGCCTTTACAAAACGCATATAGTCATACTTATGCGACAACAGAGCATGTTGCTATTGATTTAAGTCTGTCGGAAAATCCGTTAGGACCTTCGCCTAAAGTGATCGACGCGATCAACAGGGCTGCTAAAACAGCACACTTATATCCTGATCAAGAAAAGAAGCTCATCGCTTTAATCGCTCAACATCATCAAATAGCAGAAGAATCTATTTTGCTGGGTGCCGGAGCTAATCAATTACTTGAAGATTTTTTAAAAGTTTTCGCTTTAAGAAAAAGGCTTGTTGTTCCATCTGCCACTTTTCCTGAATCTGTTGCCTGTATGTCAACATTGCAAGGTGCTGTTGATACTGTTTCTCTTCATTCCAATTTCAGTTTGGACCTTGATGCCTTGCTCAAAGCTTGTCAACCTGATACAGGCTTCATCCATCTTTGCAATCCCAATAATCCAACAGGCATTTGGACAGAACCTAGCCATTTGTTACAACTCGCAGATTTATCTCCTGTCCCGCTATTAATCTCTGAAGCAGGTGCAGATTTTTTGGGACAAACAATGATCAATCGATCCTTACCTTCAAATATCATTGTGGTGAGATCATTTTCAAAAGCCTACGGATTAGCAGGCCTTCGCATTGGCTATAGCGTGGCCTCACCTGAAATTATCATGAGGATGAACGGACATTTACGTTCTTATCGAGTGAATTCAGTAGCTATTGCTGCGGCTATCGCTGCCATACAAGATCAAGATTATCTCCGAAAATCTATCGCTTACATCTTGCGCGAAAAAGCGTGGCTCATGCGTGAAATGAGCGCTTTGGGATTTAAAATCGTCTCTTCTCAAGGACAAAATTTTATTGCTCAAGTCCCTGAGAAATGGGGAAACGCTAATCATTTTTGCGCTATTGCAAAACAGTATGAGATAGCAGTCGTCAACTGCTCACTATATCCTGGATTGGATCAATATATCCGGATTAGCCCACAAACACATGTTATTAATAAAAAATTCATTCTTATTCTTAAAAAAATACAAGGAGGAAAATAAAATGAACGTTAGCATAAACAACTCATTACAACAAGATCTATGTCTATTAACCTATAATGGAAATGACATTCAAATTCCCCAAGATGGTCGACTAAATCTTTTCATGGGAATCGGGTTATGGTCTGTGAAGGATGGTTTAAGCAAAGGATTACCTGTTGATATCATGCAAATGTTGTTAACAGCTGCCATCATGAGACTACAAATCAAAGAAGCTCATCCTGAAAAGCCATCCAAAGTCATCCTATTAATCGCAGATAGTATGGCTGTGCAAGAAGGCGCTGAGAAGGAAAAAGTTTCACAACTTATTTTACTTTATAAAAAAAGTTTAGAACCCTTACTTGAGCTACTCAAGCTGAAAAATGACGTTGAAATTCTTCTCTCATCTGATCTAGCAAATTCCTCAGATTATGAAGCATCGCTTGCCTCTGTAGAGGAATCCCCTCTTCTCACAACACTTAGAACTGAAGATAAAGCGCATTATGCTTATATGCGCACCCAAATAGCGATCACTTACTACATGCATAAGTATAGACAGGTGGGAATAAAGATAGGATGGATTTGTACCGATTCTAGTAAGCTATTAAAGGTTCACTTGACACCACACTATTTAAAACAGTGGGATGAACTAAAATTCGATCGTTGGTGTGAGATTGTCTGTCAGGACTCTACAATGCAATATTTGTACGCCAAAGCAGGGTTAAAGCAATCAGGATGCCATAAACAAATCAGCGTGAGTGAAGGTTGTCCTTATACTGCTTATGATAAAGATCGACGCTATATCATACAAACTCAAAATAAGCAGGAAATCAAAACGATTTGCCCTCTTCAAAAGCGAGTGGCTTCTCACTGGAATGGCATTGCCAGCCTGTGTTCTCGTTTAATACAAGAAAGAGCTGTGGATAGCAGGCTTCTCCCAGAAGATTGCATAAAAAAAAGCAATGCTGTGCTCACAGTCTATAACATGCTCAATCATTGGGCAAATATATCAGTGCTTGCAAGCTCTGCAAATAATTCACCTCATTCTACCACCTGCTACCAGGCTTGAGGCAAATATAATAGCAAAAACATCTCTAACTTTATTAACTTGATAGGAAAGAAATAATGCATAAAAAAATGGGAGCTATCCTGCTTGTTGCAGGAACTTGTATAGGAAGTGGCATGATTGCCCTTCCCCTGGTATTGGCTAAGCTAGGTCTTGTGCCTAGCATCTTGCTAATGTTAGTGATATGGTTTGTGATGTATCACACTTCATTGATCAATCTTGAGCTTAATTTGCAAGCAAATCAAGGTTTACCTTTGGGAGAATTGGGGAAAAAATTTTCCGGAAGAACAGCAGAATTAATAGGAACAATCAGTCTTAAATTGCTTTCCTACTGCTTACTAGCCGTTTTCATCTACGGAGGATCATCCATCGTGCAAGAACTCCTTGCATCGAAGATGGCCATTGAATATTCATTGGAGAGCATTGCCACTTGGTACACGCTGATCGCCATCGTCATGCTTTTATTACCGCTCAAACTCATTGATTATTTCAATCGTTTATTGTTTGTAGGTTTATTGGGAGTGGTTGCAATTTTGATTCTCGGTCTCGCTCTATCTATTAATTGGTCAAACTTGCCTTTATTTTCTACAGACTATGCTGATGTATCCACATGGACCGCTTTATTACCCGTCGTTTTTACATCTTTTGGATTCCAAGTCATCTTTCATACTTTGACCAACTACTGTAAGAAAAACGCAAAAATTCTTAAACAAGCTTTTTTTTGGGGCAGTTTGATACCTGCAATCGTTTATATTTTATGGACATGCTGTATTTTGAGCGTGGTCTACCATGATCATCCGGGTTTTTATCATCAAATGGTGGAAGGAAAAGCAGAAGTGGGTGAATTAATTCAAGTCTTGAGTGGCGTGGCTAAATGGCAATCCGTGCAGCTTTTGGTCTGGTGGATTTCATTATTGGCTATTGCCACCTCTGTCATAGGTGTTGGCATAGGACTTTTTGATTCACTTAGAGGGATGATGCACAAATCTATCTCTAATGCTAGCATGCGCAGTATATTGGCAGCGGTGATAACGATGGGACCCGCTTATTTAGCAGTCATCTACATTCCAAATGCTTTCATTACAGTCTTAGGCTTGGCAGGCATGATTCTCGCGATCATAGCTGTTATATTACCCGCTTATTTATTTTGGAAAATGAAAGCTACTGATTTTCATTTTCATGAATTAAAAAAAAATTGGCTGATTCATTTTTCTATTGTCGTCGCAATGGCAATTATTGTGAGTGAGATTTACAATATGCTATAAACCCAAAATCGCATAAAGGAGTGTTTTTGATTAACTGTTAAGATAAAATTTCAAAACAAGTAATTAGTAACCGTTCAGATCCCCCTCCTTTACCTCGACGAAAGAAGGGATCTGAACGGTTACTATTAGCCACATAAGCTGTTGCACCATCAGGCGTAATGGCAATTTGAGCAGGATTAGAGCTTACTGGAATAGACGGACCTATCACTGTGTTAATCAACAGATCAATATGACTGACATTATGCGAAGCATTGTTTACCACATAAACACTTTGTCCATCTGGTGTTATCGCAAGGCCAAAAGAAACACTGCCTACTACAATAAGTACTCTTACCACTGTATTAGTCATTATATCAAAGAAGAAAAATTTAAATTTTCAGACAATTACTATTATGATTTTATAAAATAAATTTATATTATTATTATTTATTGAAATAAAATAACAAAAACATTAAAATTAAAAACCACTTTAAGATATAACTATCATTACAAGTTTAAATATGCTACCTATTAACGCAATTAATCACTTAAACGTTATTTTTTTTCCTTGGGAATACCAAGCAAGTCTTTCCAAAAAAATAGCTGCATGGACAGTTTTTTTCTTTATGGGCTGGGTCTATCATCCGCTCACCTTCGTCCATAAATGTTATAAGAAACTGACGGATGGCGGAAAAATTGATGCCATAGGCAAAAAAATTCTTTTAAAAGATCCTATCTCTAAAACACTCGCCACTTTTAACAATTCTCGCATTAAAGGCCAAATCAACGGGATCTACATCACAACGAATGAAACTAACCTAGCCACAATAAGGCAATTGCTTCAAGAGCATCCTAAACCTGCTTTACAAACAATTCATATTGGATGCGCTACTTGGCACAATTTAGATCTCATGTGCGAAAGAAAATCTGACTATGGATTGATCATCGATTTTAATCCCAAAAATGCTGAATTCATCGAAAAAACGATGGATATCATCCAAGCTTCTGCCTCTCGTGAAGAGTTCAAGCAGAGCATGGTTGCCTATCTTCATTCTTTAGAAGGCGAACAAAGAGATTTATTTTTTCATAGGGATCAGCATGGACTTCCCACGGATAGAATAGAAGAGGAGTTAACACGTGAAGGCAGTTGGCTCCAAAGCGAGGAAACTTATCTTTTTATTAAGAAATTAGTTTCCAAAGATCATTTGATTGCAATTACTGAAGACATCACCAATTTTGAAGTGTTTGCTCAGATTAGAACATTCTTAGATAGCAAGGATATCGCCATTGATACCCTGTATTTGAGCAACATCTGTAATTTTATGCGCACTGATAGCGATAAAAATGCATTCATAAAATCCGTTAAGCATATGTTGGCTCCTGATACCGTATTGATCAACTGTCCTAAATTAAGGCAGCTTGATACTAATCAGGTCACCATCTTGCGTCAGAAAGCCATTTTGGGAGAAGAAGTGCTGGCAAATTTCTATGATACCGGACAATTATTTGAAGAGACTATTTAAAATGCCTTTCTATTCAAAGAGGTGTTATTTTCTTTCAAAACATTTCTTTACTTGACAAGTCTAACCATTAGTAACTCACCTTACGCAAACTGAAGTTTGGACAATTGTAGCTAATCGCGGCAGCGATCAAAAGTGGGAAGCCCCGCGTGAAGCGAAAGGCCGGTTAGGCCTGTAGCGGAACGTGGGGAATCAATCCATAATAAAATGAGAG
>JASBUW010000041.1 GCA_030147755.1 Parachlamydiaceae bacterium | reverse complement strand
TGCATTAGAAACAGGCCGAGACGGCCTGATTACCTTCTTTACCTCGACGAAAGGAGGGAATCTGAACGGTTACAATCAAACTCAAAACTCAATCATCAAGCCATTTTTCTATGAAATAGACGATGATGTTTGGATCAATGTAAGCGCTTGCAATCGTATTTATATATTTTTTTTCCACGAGTGGCAAAAATCTTAAAAATAACAATTGTTTTATCGGTTGCTTGCCACAACCACTTTGTTTGCTTTTTTGTTCTCCAACCCGTCTCATCACAGTAAGCAGTATCGCTTCTCCTTAAATTCTCTAACGCTTCCTCATAAGGTTTGCTTAATAGAACAGCTGCTTGATTTTCCACATTAACTATACTTCCAAGGCTAATGTCTATGTTAAAAAATGTGGAAAGAAGCTCTTTAATACTTCGCTTGCTTAAGTGGAATTTACCCGATAAGAGAGTAGATAAAGCTTTAATTTTGAGACCAAAAACACTTGTGATGACTTTATACGGAAGATGGGCTCTAACTTGTTTGCCACATCTTGCGCATCTGCAGCTCAAGGCTCTATGCTCTGTGACGATTGGTTTAATTGGAGGAATTTCTACAACTTGACGAGCTTCTGCAACTCTTGTCCTAGGAACAAAATCAACCGATCCACATTTATCACATTGCTCTGGTAGATAGTCAATGACTTGTGTGACTTCTTCTTCTGAAAACCATTTCCTAAAAAATCCTCTTCTTTTTGTTCGTTTTTTTTTGTAAAGGAAGGAGGATCTTTCTTTGGATAGCGATCAGATGAAGGGGGTTTTGAAGAATTCTGTGAGTTGAGACGAAGCAATTCTTTTAAATCAGCATTCTCTTTTCTTAATTCTGCATTCTCTTTTTTTAATTCCGCATTTTCTTGTAGCAAGTTTGCTACGATTTTTTTCAACTCTTCAATTTCTCTTCTTAACTCAAGAATAATTGCATCTTTGTTTTCCATGTTAAAATTTATAACATACTAGAAATCAATGTGCAACTATTCTTTTGAGGCACACAGTGAACCTATACGCGTAAAATTTGCGTAAGTGAGAGTAAGATTTATCTTTAGAATGAAGTGTGGGGGCGGTTGGACTCGAACCAACGGAGACCGAAGTCGAGGGATTTACAGTCAGTCAACTGTCAAATATTCACGAAAACCCACAACACTTAACGATATGATATTCAGATATTTATAGATATTTTTGCAATTGTAATGGATTGCAACCTACCTTCATTTTTTGTGAAATAGTGCACCATCAGTGCACCATTCATCACTAGAGTAATTACATCCAAATAAAATTTTTATTTTAGAACACAAAAGACCCCCATGATTTTTCTATAGAGATTTTCTCTCATTTATGCGACAATGACTTGCTAAAAATCTAAAACCCTTTCAAAGGAATATATTATGACCTCAATATCAATCGAAAACCATATCACAGCTCTTAACAAATGGGATGTTTATCCAGTTGTTTCAACAATTTATTCAGGACCAGCCCGTATATTGGCTGCAGCTGTTCAAATTGTTGCTGGTACTGCACTTGCTATTGTTTCTGCGGCTTTTGGATGGCTAATTAATAAAAATGCTTGGATAAACGACGTTAAAACAAATATTAAAGAAATTGGCCATGGAGTGGGCAATTTAATCAGAGGAGTAGTTGCATCTTGTCCATTTGCGGGAAATTTAGCTATTTATCTATACGAAAAATCTGGAGCCAAAGTTATTTTAAAACGCGATGCTGAGGGTTACTACACATTACCTCATGTCAATGTCCCAGGATTTGTAAATATGGGCACTATTAGAGGTCGTGAGCTCAACATTCGCTTTGGAAGCTTTGTTGTAGACACAGCTAATGGTATTCTACCCGAAGGTTGGGTTCTTGGTTAAAAATTGTCATTCCTCTAGGTCGACAATTTCTCCATTAACTATATCTCCTAGAATCATGACATCAGCGCCCTTATATATGGTTGCTTGGTTTGTCTCAAAAATGACAGAGCCATTAATAAGGGTCTTTCCATTTAAAATAACTTGGGGAGGATAACTGTCATTCTCAGCAGAAGTATTTGAAATAAATAAATTTTCCAGTTGGCAAGAAGTTAAATTTGCTTCTCCACCGCCAATAATTAAATCTTTGGTAAATACTGTTTCATTAGCAATAAGACAACCAAAAGATTGTACTTTTCCAATCATGTTGCAAGAATCCAGCTCTACTGTTCCGTAATTTGTAAGATTCAAAAACTTGGAGCGTTGCCCTTTTATTACACCAGATTGTTTATTGACAATGTCCATCCATGTAGATGAGTCTGTTACAGAATAGACACCAGAGTTTGTCATCGCACAATAAGCAGGCGCCACGCAACCAATGACAAACGTTAAAAATAAATTTTTAACAAATCCTTTTATGTTCATTTTTACTTTTCCATATTGTTTCAAAATCTATCACAATTTCGACCGAAATCCATTTAAACAATGACAGTATGCTTTTTTCCATCTTCTCAAGCAAGAATTTTTCGCGATGCTTAGCCATTTATCGCATGGACATATAGAAAAAACATATAAACTTTAAAAATGACCAATCCCATATTCCCAAAAACCTTAATGACTGAGGAGTATTCTTAGGGACAATTGGGACAAAGGAGACAAGCTAATATCTGTAAAAGTGCTCCCTTTTGAGTCTTCCTTTGCTTTTGGCTTCAATTTGTTTCCATAGGCGATTCGGATTAAATGTTTTAGGCTTCCAATTCCTTCCAGACTGAGATAAGACTACTTCTATCGGAATAAAAACGGCTCCTCCGTATTCCTTAAGAACAACTTTGGCAGAATAAATGTTCCGTAAGCTTAATAAATCAGATACTTCGCTCATGTCTTCAAGAGTGAAATATTCTTTACGCAACCGCTCATACATATTCCTACGCATCCATTTTGGCTTGACCCATTCTTGTCCATTCAGTTTGGACTTAATTTTTTGGGCTTTCTTATAAAGCCTGAGCGAAAGAGTTTCATTCTGACTTGGATAAATCAGCTTTAAGCAATGTCGACAAGCAAAAATGGTCTTACAAAGAAACAAAGATTGAACGCGCTTATCGCAAAATGGGCAATAGCAAAAATATCGATAACCACCGTAATGACATGCTAATAGCGATAGCTTAATCGAAGCAAAGTGCAGAGGTTCATCTCTTGTTCTTTCAACTAAAATAAATTCATCTTCAATTTTTATTGAGATGCCATCTAAGGTAAATGAACTACCAAGATTTTTTCGATGAAGCTTCATTACCTGGGAAACGTTGAGTTTTAAAAGACTAGTTATATAAAGCTTTTTGCTTCTCCAGGCGTTTCTTTTAGACCTACATTTGCCACTTCCAAATCCACCCATGATTTTATCCGAAATATATAGGCTAATTTTAAAGAAGCTGGGACAAAAGAGCAATCAATTGTCCCAGTTTGATTATGCAAAGACATGTGGATTTACTATATACATACCCTTTCCTTTTCCATTGCCTTCTACTTCACGCAATGCTACGCGTTCCTTTAAGATTTCAAATGCAGGCAACACGTCATCTTTTTTAAATCTCCGAAAGTCTCTTTGGAGTTCCCTTCGAGTAAATACTTGCAATTTTCTTCGCTTTATCCACTGATAAATTGTTTTTGCAATTTCTTGGGCTCCATCCTGCTGCAATAAGTCAAACACACTCAATGCATGATTCGTTAAAACATGTCCTATTTTTACTGCTGATGCCATATCTTCAAATGAAATGGGATACTCCCAAGGATTTTGATGTGCATAACGCATAATATGTATCAAGGCTGCTATGCGGGCAATAGCGCCAGGCAACTTTCCTGCCCAATCAGTAATGTGAGATAAATGTCCAATATCATCTTCCATTAATGCTTCAACAGTTTTTGCATAGGACAACCATTTTTCATAAGATTCATGAGTCATTTTTAAAGTGTATTGAGTTTTTATATCCTCCTCAAAATAGTCTGGTTGATTAAGAATGGATTTGAGAGCATTCCGATAATTTAGAACTACCTCTTCGTTCATAGGAGCTTCAGTAAAACTTCTTGTCCCTATATTCGATTTTGGCATTGCATATAAAAATCGGCCAAGTAAGCCTCGTCCACGGAATGTCTTATTGCGACAGATATTCCTTATAACTTCTGGTTGGACTGTAAGACCCATTGTAAGTACAGGACGCCGCATAAATATTGGAGGCCGCGAACCTCTATCTACTCGTACAGGACTTGCTGCATGAGCCTGAAGAAGCAAATCTATATTTGCTCTACCATCTGAATATAACCCTCCTAATATGTCAAAAATCCCTCCTTCATCCGACAAAGTAGCCATCGCTTCATCATTTGCCGCCATGATAGTTCCAAGATGTTCAGGTGTGACATCACCTGTCCAAATTTGTGGGCATTTAGGAATAGAATCCTGTTCTGCCTCCAAACGTTCAATGCTATCTTGCAAAGAAACGTACTTGTTTTCGTCCGCTTTGGCCGCCATATTTCTCAACTCCTTAAGTCTAGCTTCACAAGTTTTTTGTTTGCTCTCTGCTATTTTGATTTGTGGTTCAAGGAGTTCTTTTTGTTCACATTCCCACTTTCGCAATGGGGCAGTTACTTCGTTGTAGACTCTTGATTTTCGAGAGGCTGGCGGCAAAATGGTAACGGTCCAAATATTAACGGGTTCTATATAGTCCGATTTAATTTGAACCTGAAAACGTTTATGAGCTGCTGTTGCTATAACAGATAGAGTTAACATGGCAGCCAGCTCAATGGGTGTTTCTGTCGAGCGAGCCAATTCATTTACAAATGTTTGAAAAGGCTCTGGAAAAACATGATTAGGCCAAGGTTGTAAAGGAACCTCTTCGAAGAAAAGAGGTTCTGGCCAATCAGAAAAATGGGAGGTTAGGTCTTGCATTTCCATGTCCCTCCTGTTAGCATAGCCTCATCGCTACTTGAAGATTGATTCGAACATTCTCCAACTGTTTGAGCAATCTTATTCTTTAAGGCATCGTCAACCATTTGTTTGAAAGATTCAGGTATGTAATATTCGCCAGGGCGGCATCGTCTGCCGTCCCTGTCGATTACGTTAAACCAACGCGTCAATATGACGTCTTCAAATCCTTGGCGACGTAGCTCAGAAATAACTTGTCGTGGATTGAGGGCTCCAATTTTTTCTCCTATATCTTTAACTGCAACACATTCCTCAAGGAGGACTTTAAGTGCTCGTTGTTGTCTCGGTCCTTTGATGATTAATTTATTCATTAAGACCTCCTTTATGAATTTTTATTGTTTTGTTCAACCCATTGGAAAAAAGCAGCTTCATCAATAAGGACCCTCCCTGAAGCTCTTCGAATCACCTGGTCAAAACCATTGGTTTTTGCATAAAATACCAAGTGCCTTAAGCCACCTAATGGCGGCCAAGGGTGATGCTTTGGCCAATCAGTCAAAGGAATAAGACGTGAATGTGAACTTGTACTATTGTCAACCATGAATAACTCCATGTTTAATTGTTTTAAGTGGCAAAGAAGTACGGCACATTGCCATACAGTTTTGCTAACTTGAACATGAAGCTAAAGCACTGATTTTTATTAAGATAACGCCGAGATTAAGTTAATTCCATTGAAGGATTCCAAGGAGTTTTTTCCGAGCAATCCGATGAAATTCCTCTGAAAGTTTCTTCTTGTTGAAACGAATTAAAATTACTTTGAAGGGAATTGCAATGAAAACTTTATGTGACTTTTATGAATGTAAACAATTGATATCATACGAGTTAGATTATGAAAAGCCTACTTAACACAAAAAAATGCATGAAATGTAGTTTGCTATGGTTTACGGGGAATCAAGCTACGAAGAGAGGAAATAAAAAAGTTATCTTTTTTTGCGCTTTGGTCCAGGCTTAGTTTCTCCAGGATACAGGCTACTAAACCACTCGGGGTCGACTCCACTATCACTGTATGCGCCCCCCTGAACAGGGTCTAACCCTCCTATCTTATTTAATAATTTTGCCAACTCACTCATATCTTTACTTTTGGCGAGATGGGAGGGGCTGGTGTAATTTTTCAGTTTGCTGTGAGGATTTTGTACTTCGATTTCTTCCCTTCGCCAAAAAAGTTCGGCAGCATCACGAAAAATTTGTATGCGAATACTTTCGGCCCTTCGACGCCTTTCTGGAGCATTAGCAGGTTCATTCTTAACATCTTCATTTTCTTTGAAAAAGAATTCAGCCTGAATAGGTATTTCGAATTTTTGCGCCCATTTTACAAAATCAACAGATTTAATGTGTTGTCTGTCAAATGGTTGCAAATCTCCTGAGTCTATAGCCCTTTGTGATAGCTCGTGGATATGATAAACATCAATTTCCATAAGAAATCGATTAAAATTTAACAGTAATGTTGGATTTAATTGTGTGGGAGGCTCTATTCCATATGAGAGGAATAATGCCTCTTGTAGCGTTAACAGCGTTGTTTTAGTCCAACGCAATTTATTTGCAGAATAATCTTTAAGAATCATTATTCGAAAATGGTCATTTGCATGAATAGTCATTCTGCTACCTTTTGTGTAAATATTTGCTGATTCATTCGTTCAACAACTTTAGTTGTATGCGCTTCGGATAGATGCGAATACCTTTTCACCATAGCGAGCGTTTTATGGCCGAGTACTTCAGCGATTTCTGATAAGCTTGCCCCGTTCATGACGAGGTAGGAAGCCGCCGAATGTCTCAAATCGTGAAAGCGGAAATCATGAACACCTGCTTTTTTCAATGCTGTTAGCCATGCTGTTCGCAATTGAGCATGTTTTTGTCCCTTCTGTCCCATTTGTCCCTTTGTTGCTGGAAAAATAAGCAATGGACAAACTTTTCCATTCTGCTGATGTCCTTTCAACATTTCCATTGCATGTCCGACAAGTGGAACGACTCGACGCTCTCCATTTTTAGTCTCATGCAGAACGATGCGACCGCGCTCAAAATCTACGTCTGTCCAACGCAGTTTTAGTATTTCTCCATGTCGCATGCCTGTTGCAAGAGCCATAACAACTACTGTAAAAAGATAGGGATTTTGACTGTCCTTGCATGCTATAAGAAGACTTTCACGTTCTTCATCGCTAAGAAATCGCACACGGCCACGAGGCTCTTTTGGCTTAGTTACTTTGCGTAATGGTGAATCATCAAGCCATCCCCACTCATTAACTGCTATGGTCATTGCATGTGAAAGAGCTGCCAAATAGCGAACTACTGTAGCTGGAGACCTTAATCCACCTCTATAAGTAGTCTCCGCGGCTAATTTGTCCCGATATTCAGCTATTAAGGCAGGTGTAACATCGGACAATAACTTATGGCCTAGTTGCTCTTTCCACCAGCCAAGTTGAGCTGTTTGCTTTTTTTGGCTTTTTGGCTTTGTTGGGAGGATATCGCGAATATATCTGTCGATTAATTTGCCAAGGGTGTGTTTTTTAGATTCAACAAATTTAAAGTGCCTCCCTTCTCTGATAGCAGCTTCTGTCTGTTGAGCCCATTTTTTAGCGTCGGTTTTTCTTTCGAAAGTTGCTGATTGAGTAGGAAACCCTTTTAACCGAATCTGAACTCGGTAGTGAAGTTTACCATCATCTGTTTTGCGTTCTTGTATGTAAGCCACGATATCTCCTGTACATTAAGAAGCAAAACCATACAACAATTGACAAATCAACACAAGGAAAATGTTGTTTTATAACACAACTATTGTGCGATATTACAACATTATGGTATATTAAAAGAAAGTGAGGATGCTGAAATGAATCAAACGTTAGGCTATCGATTAAAAAAGCTACGAGAAGAGCATGGAATTAACCAGGAAGATTTAGCAAAAGTGCTCGACTTAGACAGAACGGCTCTGTCTCTTATTGAAAATGATAAGCGTTCGCTAAAAGTTGAACAGCTGGTCAAAATCTCCAAATTTATGAACATTTCTACCGACGAATTGCTCAACTTGGACTCTCCCCTTGAGATAATCCTAGAAAAAGATGTCAATACATTTACTGAAGAAAAACCCAGCGTGCGTATTAGCGTTCCCGCAAAGAACTTAAAAAAATTTAAAGAAGTTCTTTTATACGTTCTAAGTAGAGTAGGTGCTAAACCAAATGTTGGCGAAACTGTTCTTTATAAATTGCTGTATTTTATCGATTTCAATTTCTATGAAAAATATGAAGAGCAATTGATGGGGGCTACTTATATTAAAAATACATATGGACCGACCCCTCTTGAGTTTAAGGAAATTGTCAAAGAAATGGCGGCGGAAAATGAACTGGAATTAGTAAAAAGTCAGTATTTCCAAAGAGAACAGAAGAAGTATTTGCCGCGAAGAGACTCAAACCTTAGTCTTCTATCAGCGACAGAAATCAAATGTATTGACGATGTGCTTCATAAACTTGGCAGCATGAATGCCACCGCTATTAGTGAATATTCTCATAAAGATGTACCCTGGATGGTCACTAACCCAAAAGAAATTATCGACTATGAAACTGTATTTTATAGAACTCCAGATTACAGCGTAAGGGAATACACTGATGACGAACTTCGCTAAAATCAGTCGAAGACCTGAATTTGATAAAGACCTTAAGCAATTACTCAAGCGTTATCGCAGTTTGGAAGATGACTTGACGGTTTTCATCAATACACAACTCGTCTTACTCCATAAGCAAAAAATTGACAACCGCGGCATTGTACTCATCAATAATTTAGGTATTGAAGAGCCCAAAATTTTCAAAGCCGTAAAATTTGCCTGTAAATCTATTCATGGTCGTGGTGCTGCGTCTGGCATCCGATTGACATATGCTTATTTTGAAGAGGCTGACCATATTGAATTTATTCAGATTTACTTCAAAGCGGATGATGAGAACGAAGACAGAGAGAGAATCAAAAGCATCTATGGAAAATGAAAAGTGTAAATAGAATCTATACGCTCAATGTCGCAACTTGTTGTTTGCAACTGCACCATTAGTGCACCATTCGCGGATTTTAATTTGAAAGCTTAAGCGAAGATTGTGAGTTTTTATCACTCACAAAGCGATATGGGGGCGGTTGGACTCGAACCAACGGAGACCGAAGTCGAGGGATTTACAGTCCCTTGCAATTGCCGCTATGCGACACCCCCTTAAGAAAGATTGCTGGCAGTAGGACTTGAACCCACAACCGTCCGATTACAAGTCGGGTGCTCTACCAGTTGAGCTATGCCAGCAAATGGAAGGGCTGTTTATATCAAAATCGCCTTTTTCAAAACAACTATTTTGTGAAAATTTTTACAAAATAGCTCCTAGACGCTTCTAAAGGCTTATTTTTTATTGCTCTGTTCCCTCTTTATTCTCTTCTTGTGCCACATATTCCGAAGGATTTGCAGGCAATGGCGGTAAATCATCATTCTTTTGCAATGCATCCCCAAATGAACGCTCCATCAATGTGCCATAATCCACCATCATCTTTTTCTGCTGCTGTTGCCCTTGCAGGGTTTCCTGCGAAGAGACTTTATGCTGCCCACCAGCACTCAACACTTTCGCCGTAAACTTACGCCCTTTCAAAGAAGAGGTATGCTGTTGCTTCTTCAATAAACAACAACTTTTATACTTTTTACCCGATCCACATGGACACGGATCGTTTCTTCCTACTCTTTCCGTCATAAATCGCCTCTATGCTATTATTTTTTGTTAATCAACTTGACAGGTCTTACTCTGTTCTGTACAATCCATACACTAAATACAATACAATCAAGCTTTTCTGTCTCAACTTCATCTTTATTGAACAAAACACTATTTCATGCAAATTAAACCTTTTAAAGATAATAAGTATAAATTAACCTTAGTTTTTTAAACAATTAGAAAACGTTTTTATGACTGTTCCTATTGCTCGTCCTCCTTGGACTACCCTTGGCAAACGTCTCGAAAGTACACTGCGCAAAGCACTATTCGATTTTGAGATGCTCAAAGACGTTTCTAAGCTTGCCATTGCTTTAAGCGGCGGCAAGGATAGCCTAACTCTCTTATTTCTCTTGAAAGCCATTGCAGGTCGCGGATTTCCTGAGCTCGAGCTTTATGCAATCCACGTGTCAGGTGAATATTCTTGCGGGGCAGGCGTGAATGAATCTTATTTGCAAGCCATTTGTAATGAATTAGATGTGCATTTTTTAACACGTCAATCTCACCAAAAATTGGAAACATTAGAATGCTATAGTTGCTCACGCGAACGCAGACGTCTTATATTTGATGCAGCTAAAAGCGTAGGCGCCTCTACTATTGCATTTGGACATCATCGAGATGATCATAGTCAAACTGTTTTGATGAATTTGCTACACAAAGCCGAGTTTGCAGGCAATTTGCCCAAAATTCATATGCAAGAGTATGGCGTCACCTTGATTCGCCCCCTCATCTATATAGCCGAACAAGATATTCGCACGTTTGCTCAACAACAAGGATTTGCTCGCATTACCTGTCGCTGCCCTGTAGGCCAACATTCCATGCGCAAGCAAACGGATCAATTACTACGCGAGATCGAAGCGCTTTTTCCTAATGCCCGTGAAAATATTGCCAAAGCGGGTTTATTATATGGATCTCAAAAAGCAGCCAAGCCCTAATAAATTTAAACGATTTGCTGAATTAAGTTTTATATCTGTTTTCTATTTTTATAAAATTTTCTTTTAATCTAAGGGGTGATAACACAAATTAATTAATCCCTCTTCAAATAAAACTTGCAAAAAAAACAGCATTCCATTTATCTTAACAACTAGCTTGTAAACAGGTTAGGCTTAAAGAATCTTTAAGTAATTCGTTAAAACTTTTTTTAAAGGTAAGAATGAATCCTGCTTATATTACAAGTGTCACTCAACAAACACGTCCCGTTCTACAATTTCATTTAAGACTGAATCAAAATTTTAATTATTCTGTAGCCATTGATTGCCTAACGCAAATGATCGCCGATCATCCTGATTGGATGGATCCCACTTCCCTGCGTTTAAAAAAATGGGCGCATAAAACCATTCTTTCCTATCGCCTCAATCCTCAAGATCTGACAGCACTTAATGCTAGACTTCAAAAACTTTTGGGAAGCATTCTGCAAAATCCTATGAGCGGTTATCCGTTAAATGATCCTGTTTTAGAACGCTCTTGGATTTGGGAAAAAACGGCGCTTGAAGAATTTACGCATCTTTTTAAATGTTTATTTCCTCAGCAGGTCCCTCAATCTCCTATCGACAATGGACAATTAGAAAATCCGCATCCTCATCTGTTTGCTAAAGCCATACTGGCATGGGCAAATAGATTTCCTTTTAGCACAGAACAGCTGACTCCAGAAAATTTTTCTAACCCTACTTTCTCTTCCTCTTCCCCTTTACAAGATTCACAAACTAGACTTTTTAAATATATAGAAGAAGGTCAAAAATATCAGCGCGCCCTCATTTCTAAAGAAACATACCGGATGACAGCCATCAAGACAGAAGAGCTAAAATTAAAAGAGCAAAAGAGAAAAGAAACGATTCTAGCTCAACTTGAAGCAATTACCAAACGCACACATGCTGAAACACAAGCACTCAAAGACGCGATAGCTCTCTTGCAAAAGACGACTCAAGCTGAAATTGACCAAGCGCATGCGCAAATTGCCACAGCTAATGAAAAAATGCATCTCGCACAAGAAGAGTTAGTTAAAGAAATAAAAATCAATCAAGAACATTTAGCAAAATTGCAAGCAATACAGCATTATCAAGGATTCCTTAACTTAAATATAAACATCCTCAGATTGTTCCTTGGAATCCGTCATATTTAAATGCTATTTCGCGTGGCTCAATTAGCCACAGAAAGTAAGAAATAATAATGAGTTTCTAATTTAGAAAGGTTTTTTGATGACCCCTTTAATAGCACCTATAATCATTAAATTGCATTTAAAGCCTAATCAGCCTTTTGATTATGCAAAAGCTTATCAAGAGTTAAAAAACATTTTGGCAACTCACCTACAATGGAAGGATTCTACCTCATTACGCCTCCATAAGTGGGGCGATAAAACTGTTCGCCTACATACCCCTATTCCTTCTCAAGATACACAGGCTTTTTTTAATGTGATAAAAAATCGCCTTGAGAAAATATTAGGAGATATTCTCCTGAGTCCTATAGGTGGAGCACCACTCGCAGAACCCGTTATTGAACGCGATTGGATTTGGGAAAAAGAAACGCTTGATGAGTTTATCGCTCTTTTTAAACGTGCATTTCCTTCCCAAGATCCTTTATCTCCGCTTGATAATAAAAAATTAGAAACGATGCGCCCCCATGCATTTGCAAAAGCAATCGTCACATGGATCAATGCCTTACCTATTATCTATGAACAAAAAACAGTAGAAGCCCTTTTTAAGCGAACTTTTTCCTCTTCACAAGCTATTCCTCCTACAGCACAAGTACTTCCTCAACTCATACAAGCCAGACTTTATAAATTTGTAGAAGAGGGCCAAGAATATACAAAAGCTTTGCAAATCAGAAACAATTTAAGAGCAGTCAAAAAGAAAACGCAAGCACTTGAAATTAAAGACCGGCAAAGAAATCAATATATAAAACAACAGGCGGATTTAATTGCTCAAAAACAAGCTGTACATAAACTTGTTGTACAAGAATCGATGGAAACGACTAAAAAAAATAGCCAAGGTCAAATTAATTTGGTGCTTCCCTATGTCCAAGAAGCCAATCAAAAAAGAGAAAAAGTGGAAGCTGATTTAACGCGGATTAAAGAAGACAATGAAAAACACGCTCAGCAATTACCAGACGTAGAAGCCCAGTTAAATCATTTAAGTCAGCAAATCCAACAACTACACCAACAATTGAATGCTAGCAAAGGTGGCAGCTTTTGCCTCATTCAATAATGATAAGATAGAGAACTATTATGTTTAGCACGACTACAACCACTACCCTTTCACCTCAACCTATCTTGCGCTTTCATTTGGGAGCGCAAAATATTCCTCCACCGGCTCCCGCTCCACCAAAACCTATTTTAGAACAAATTCAAGCACTGCTTGCAGAGATGCTTAGCTCTTTATCTTTAACGCCTGAACAAGAGACTTTACTCAAAGAATGGGAAAGAGACCTCTTACCTACTTTTAACGATTTAACGCCTGATCAAGCGCGTACAGACGCTGCAAGCCATTTTTGCTTTATTTATACCGATATTATTGATCCTATGCTGGATCAAGAACATCCCCTTGCTCAGCATTTTGAAGATATTTTTAGCCGTATACTTGCAGCCATACTTCCTCCAGGAACAGACATAGAGGCTTTTATTGAAGCTGAAATGGATTACGACCAGGAAGAAAAAGTGTTACAGCGTACCGCAGAAATTTTCTTTCAAACTGGTGTTAGAAATGCTTACAAACAAACCAACGAATTTAGCCAACAGTTTACCCAACGTTTTGATTCTCTCAAAGAAAGACTCAAAAAATATACGCAAGACAAGAGTATTTGCGCGGATGAAATTCATGAAACGCTTGATTCCTTAAGCACAAGAATTTCTGAACAAACGCAAGTGCTTCAAGAATTAGGTGAACAAACACTTCAAGCCACAGAAAGATTAAAAAAAGACGAGCAGCAATCGCTTAAATTCATTCATGATGTCGAAGATCTTTTAAAAAAATTAAGGGCATAAAGCATGGAACCAACGGCAAACCACCCTCCTATTCGCACTCGCCTACAAGAGCGTATGCAATTTAGAAAAAAGCGTAGACAAGGCGTCGCTTTTGAAGACTTAAAACAAGCAGAAATGAACAAACAAAAACAAGCGATTCTTGAGAAAATTAAAGAACTTACAGCCATCCTGCATAGTAGAAAAGAAACTTTAAAAAAGACCGTAGAAGAACTCAAGCAACGAATAGCCGCTCTTAATTTTACAGAAGCTGGCGAGCTAAAGAATAAAACACTTCGCCAAATTTTAGATGAAGCGGAAGGCAAAAATCAAGAGTTTCAAAATATTTTGACAGTCGCTTCGCAAGAATTGCAGCAAAGAAGCGCGATTAAAACGCAACTCCTTACAGAGTTAAACGCTTTATCTAAACTGTTAAATAAAGCTCCTCCAGAGAAATTTCCTTATCAGGATTTTGTCTATCAAGCTGGGAGAAATCTTTGTCAACATATCAGTCATGAAACAAAAAGGAAATAAGTATGGTTACACCTGTAGGTCCCACCCCTCCTCCTTTCTCGTCTACTTCTGATCCAGTGAGAGGAACGGCTTTGAGGCGCCAACTCCAGATCGAATTGAATGAAATCAAAATTGTTTTAAATCAAAGTCCTCTAAAAGATGAAACGACTGAACTCTTACGTCTTTGGCACAAAAATTTTTATGATTCTTTACAATTGACAACCTGTAATGAACAACAGATTCAGACTCAATATATCACGCTGTTGCAATCTCTTTTAAAAGACCCTATTTTTTTAGAACCTTTATGCGAACGCCCTCTTTTAGGTTCTGATAACAAAACTTATGGCTATAAGAGTCTGTCTTGTTATCTTAGCGCCCTCCCGCCTGAACATTGGCAGCGTAGTCCTTTTTCTAAACAACCCGAAAATCATTTTACCGTGCATACGCATCCTATCGCCTTTCATATGATACAGTGGTTAAAAAATAAAGGTGGATTGTTACCTTCTATTGCTATTGAGAATACTTTTAAAGCCTTAGAAAGAGATAATCTTTTACCAAAACTGCCTTTAGCTGAAAATAAACGTTATTTTGAGCGTATGGAACGTAAAATTAAAAAAGAGGCTCAGCAGCGCAATTTAGAGGAAGATCTGAAACATGAGGCGGATGAGCATTTAGATGATCTAGATGATATTATTGAAGAGAAATTTGCAGAAATTTTTAGTCAGCTAGAAAAAGATCAGCAAACAGACATAGAAGAGTTAAAAAATCTCGAAGAAAAATTAGATCCGGAATTCGTTAAACTCAAAGAAGCGATTTCTGAACTAAGAAAGAAGTGTCAAAAACTTGAAGAGGATAATGAGGCACTCAAATCTAAGTTAAAAGAAGCTAATCACCGTATGGATGAGGCTGAACAAGAAAATATTCAACTGCAAATTTCGATTAATGAAACAGCAAAAGCCATTCAAGAACGTCAAGCAGACGCTTTAAATGATTTTTTAACAGCTGTCGTGGTGATTGGAGTTTGTTGTTTTGTGACCTGGGCTTCTGGAGGGCTATCGTTACCTTCATCAGCTAAAATTATTGCTTCGCCTACAGCGGGCGGAGCCGCCTGCATTTTTGCTTTTGCTATTTAACCAAAGAAGAGGAGAATAATATGAATGTACATCAGGGAAGTGGGCCCCTTTCTTGGCCTAGTTTCGATTCTATAAATGACCCTGCATTAATTGACCCTTTAAAGCTTAATCAAATAAATGTTGAATGGGACGAAATCTTAAATAACATAGATATGACTGAAGCGGAACTTAATTACCAATGTAGAAATCTCCCTGTTAATAAATATAATCAAATCTCTTCAGTGATTAGGAATTGTGCACTTGAGCTACGTTCAGCTCTAGAAGAGATGCGCCACCAAAAGATGTCAGGAGAAGCCTTAAAGCAAATGGTTGTAAAAAGTTGCGCAGCCATGAAAGCGCAATTTGAGCCGATGATTGAAGAGTACAAAAAAAATTGTGAACAAACAAGAGGACATGAAAAACGTCAAATTCGTCAATTCAATCAACACCTTGAATCCACTCCATTAACCTTCATGCCTTTAACAGCACCTACCTTCACGCCTCCTTCTGCACCAGCTACGTTTACCAATTTAACACATACACAGCATAATAATCGGATCCAAATTCTAGCGAATGCTTCCTTACCAGCTACTAGGAATAACAATCAAGAAATGCCTTTATACACTATGCTAATAGCAGCAAACCACTATGCTTTTCAACCTGCTCCACCTACATTTGATGCTTCTGATTCTCCTGCCTTTCAGGTAGCGCCAACTCAAAAGAGTCAAAAACCAGAAATTCATGAAACAGTTAATAAAGTGTGTCATTACTTAAAAAATAGAATTAGAGCTTTCGTGGGAGTGGGAGAAATTGCATTTTATCGATTTGATTCAGCAGATAAAATACAAAAATGTTTGGTAGGAAAGTTGCCTGATCTTCAGCAGTATTTGCCTACTAATCACTTAAATGAGCCTATCCTTGTGACCAATTTTGATTTTAACAATCTTAAAACTATTAAGATTATTGCAGAAACTTTTGCTAACACAGTAGTTTTTCCTGAAAAATTACAGCTACATGCTTTTGAGATGATGTCTGAATTGAGAGGTAGATTAATCTTACCACAAGATAAAAAAACGTTGCTAGAGATCGGTTTTCACCTAGGCTATGCCCTGCAACAATGTTCAACTCCTGTTTATAAAGGTGATGAATAACCATGATACCTACCAGAACTACCACTCAAACAACAGAAAATCAACCCCTTTTTTCATGGGAAGAAATGGTTCAACAAGCGGCTGCAAAGCCGCTTAGTCCCCTAGAAATTAATTCCAAAAAAGCTGTCAAGGCCATGCAAAAGCAAGCAACTTCCATGGAAAGTATGCAGGAAGCTGCTATCGTGCGTGAAACGCAATTGCTTCAAGATAATCAAGTTCTCACTACTCAACTCACACAACTGCATGCTTTATTGGCAGCAGAAAGAGCGACTGCTCAAAAACTGATAGCAGATCAACAAAAAGAATTAGAGCTAGCTAACAAGCGACTAGAAGAAGCCAATCAAACAGTAACCCATGTAAAAAAGGCTTTTACCAACGCTTGTCAAGATCTAAATTGGCATTCAGGAGATTCTTATAGTATAGAAAGATTTGCAAGAGGTATTGATCACAATCGCGCTGCGGTTTTAAGAAAAAATTTAGAAAATTTACATAACTATTTAAAAGAAGAATAATCAAAGAAAATATATGAATCTTACAGAAATTCAAGTAGAATCCTCATCTAGTTCTAGTCGTTCCACCTTTTCTTGGGACGCGATGGTGCAACAAGCAGCTGCTAAACCTCCTAGTCCCCTGGAAGCTACCTCTAAAAAAGCTATAGAAGCTATGCAACAGCAAGCAGCTTCCATGGAAAGCATGCAGGAAGCTGCTATTGCGCGTGAA
>JASBUW010000040.1 GCA_030147755.1 Parachlamydiaceae bacterium | reverse complement strand
TGCATTAGCCCAGACTGAGCGCGTTTAGCGCTCGTTCTGGGTAAATAATGCCATTTGATTAGCACTGCGGTTAGCAGTGCAACTAGTCAGCGCCCTTGTAGCACTGCTAACCGCAGTGCAATAGGTTGTGCATTAAATCCCAGAACGAGCGCTAAACGCGCTCGGTCTGGGCTAATGCAGTGATAGTGCTACCGCACAGATAAAACCAGTTTTTTAAGTATACTTTGACCAACTACCAAAAAGGTCACTGTTACTTTTTGATATTAGCAACGAAGTTGCTTGGGGCTCCAAACGCTTCGCGTATTATCAAAATCACCTTTTAGTTCAGAGTTCATCTCTCATAGTTCAGAGCTTCTTTTGGCTCGCCTTTTTACAGCGTAACCATACTGAGTAGGCCAATAGGGCTCTTCACGTAAGTCTTGATAAGCTTTGACGGTCCAATATGGTTCGCGAAGAAATTCTCTACCCAAAAACACAAAATCAGCATACCCTTTTGTAATAATTTCGTTAGCTTCTTGCACTTCTGTAATTAATCCCACAGCCGCGGTTGCAATCTCTGCTTGCTCACTTATTTGTGTGGCAAAAGGCACTTGATAGCCCTTTCCTACAGGAATATGAGCTTTAGGAACCATTCCTCCCGAAGACACATCAATTAAATCTACTCCAACTTGTTTGAGATGTTTGGCTAAAATGATGGATTGATTGATATCCCATCCTCCCTCTACCCAATCAGTTGCTGAAATTCTCATAAACAACGGAAGGTTGTCAGGTATGAGTTCACGTAAGCTTTGGGCAATGGATAAAGGCAAACGCATCCTATTTTCTAAACTGCCTCCATATTGATCGTTGCGCTTATTGCTTAAAGGCGAGAGAAATTCATGCAGGAGATAACCATGAGCCGCGTGAATTTCAATTACTTGAAATCCGGCTGCCAATGCACGTCTTGCAGCAGCTTTAAAAGCTTCCACAAGCGATTCAATCCCTGCTTCATCTAATGCTTGCGGAAGAGGATCTGTTTCATTAAAAGAAATCGCACTTGGAGCACGTGTTGACCATCCTCCTTCGTGTGCTTGTAAACGTGCCCCGCCTTTCCAAGGCACATCGCAGCTAGCTTTTCGTCCGGCATGAGCTAATTGAATGCCAGGAACAGCTCCTTGGCTAGAAATAAAGCGAGCAATACGGGCTAATGGCTCGATATGTTTATCTTCCCAAATCCCCATATCTTTAGCTGTAATCCGCCCTTCTTTTGTCACAGCTGTTGCTTCTACCATGACTAAAGCAGCTCCTCCTGCAGCTCTGCTTCCCAAATGGACTAAATGCCAATCATTGGCATAGCCTTCTTCTGAAGAATACTGGCACATGGGAGACACGCCTATACGATTGCGAAAAGTAATTCCTCTTATTGTCAGAGGACTTAATAGATCAATTTCAGAAACCTCTCGATCATGATCGGTATCCGCCATACAAGTGTGCAATCTCTTTTCAATTCCATCCATTTGAATTACCTTATTTTCTTTCTTTAAAAAAATTTTACTCTTATTGATTCCACTTGGCTTCAATTTGTTCTAATGTCATTTTTTTTGTTTCAGGTACTAGGAAATAAGAAAAAATCCAAGCTACCACTCCAACAGCGCCGTATAACCAAAACGTACTAGCCGGCCCTAAATGATCAATCAAAGTCAAGAAAGTCAAAGCCACCGCTAAATTGGCTAACCAATTCGCAATTGTGGCGATACTCATGGCTCTTCCACGAATGCTTAAAGGATAAATTTCAGAAATTAACAACCAGAAAATGGGCCCTAAACTGACTGCAAAGGAGACTACATAGAGAATGAGGGTAGACAATGTTAACCATCCTAAATGATTCTCAAAATAAGAGAAATGAAAAGAGGCGCCTAAAAAGGCTAAACTTAGAATCATTCCTGCCAATCCAACCAATAACAAAGGGCGCCTCCCTAAGCGATCTAAGAGCCATAAAGCCACAAAAGTTGCTAATACATTAACAATCCCAATGATGCTAGTCGCTAAAATAGCAGTTGAAGCGGTATCAATACCAGCGAACTCAAAAATCATCGGTGCATAATAGATCACCGTATTAATTCCCGTCATTTGCTGAAAAATGGCCAATCCAATTCCGATCACAAGCGCCCTTTTGACCCAAGGTGTCATCGATTGTACGAGCGTCGCTCGAGGCATTTTCACATGCTTATGAATATCTTCTATTTCTTCTTGTGCTATCAAGGGACCATGAATAAAAGTTAAAACTTGAAGGGCTTTTTCTTCATGTCCATTTTTAAATAACCACCGCGGACTTTCCGGCAAAAAAGCCATCCCTAATCCAAAGATAGCAGCAGGAAAGACGCCAAGCCCTATCATCCATCTCCAATCTCCTGTGGACGCTAAAGAGTAATCGACAAAATAAGAAGCGACAATTCCAATGGTAATCGCCAGCTGGTTCAAAGACACAAGCATTCCACGACTCGCAGCCGGCGAAATCTCGGCAATATACAGAGGCGTCACCATGGAGGATACGCCGATAGCAAGCCCGACCAAAACGCGACTCGCAATAAGCCAAGTGGCATTGACAGCTAAAGCAGAACCTAAAGAAGCCAGCGTAAATAACAGGGCGATCCATAATAATAGTTTTCTGCGTCCCATGCGATCCGCTAAATAACCAGCACAACTTGCCCCACCTACAGCTCCAAATAACACCGCGCTAATCACCATCTCCACTTGAAAAGTCGATAACATAAATTGATGACGGATGAAAAGGATGGCTCCTGAAATGACACCTGTATCATAACCAAATAGCAATCCTCCTAAAGCGGAAAATCCCGTTGCAAGGGCTAAATAAAGGTGCTTACTCATTGTTGCTTGTTCAGTCATGAAACATCCTGAATGGTGATAGTTTTTAGAGCGGCAAATACGCCTTGATAATCTACACACAAGCGATTTTGCTGATAGATTTTAGCTGATAAAGAGAGGCGTGCTCTTCCTTTTAAGCGCAATATTTGGATGAAGCGATTCCAAATAATCTCATTAGGCATAACACATTCTGCTCTAAAATCAGTATCCACAGGATGAAGGTAATCAATCTCACTTCTTGTAATGACAATTTGCGCGGGATCGTGATGAATCGCTTGTAAATTGACATATAATAAACTCCAACATGCAAGCGTCGCAACAGCATGGAGGCTGCCCCCAAAAGCCGTATGCTTATGATTGATGTTATTGGCTAAAGGAGCAAACAATATGACTTTGTCTAAAGCAGCCTGTTCCACGCGAATGCCTATGGCCTGCGTGAGAGGAATCTGATGATAAAGATAGGCTTCTAGTTCTTGTTCTCTCATAAATTAATATTGTTTAGATTAACAGGTATTTTTTAAGTTTGAGATTTAATTGACAGCTAATAACATTTCCTGTTAAAAAGCAAATACCTTGTATATAAGTTTATTTTATGCTTTTAAGCAGGCGGTTATGATGGGATTAAATGATTTACAGATTGATTCTCCAGATATGTCTTATGATTTCAATAAGAGTGGGTATGCTCTCTATTATCCAGAATACAAACAAACACTGTATGCCATCAGTGACCGTTTAAACGCAGATAGCATGAAAAAGTTTGCGCCTATCACTTTGATTGCTCAAGTACAGTTTCAACTTAATACACAAAATTATGAGGAATTTGAGAGTGTGCGTCCTTTTATGAATCGACGCGTTTTGATTCTTGTACATGGTTTTAATGCTCAATACTCTGAAGTTATCGCGACTCTTAAACAAGTGGCAGCCAAAACACAAGGAACCTACGATACCGTTATTGCTTATTTATATCCTTGCGAAAAATCTACGTTTTTTCCTCCTAATTTTCCTTATCAACAAGCACGTGTTAATGCTTTAGCTATTGCTCAAACGCGATTTCCCGTGATTTTAGATAGTATTTTATCGGTGGCAAGACGCGTCGACATTGCTGCTCATAGCATGGGCGCTTTTTTAGCAATGAATGCGTTAAATAACCCTACCAGTACTAGGCTCAATAAAGTGGATAATCTCTTTTTGGCGGGAGGCGCCATTCAGATGGAAAGCTTATTAAGCTGCCCTCTTCCCCTATGCTCTACTTATCAAAATGTCTTAAATCATGTTCACACCATTTATAACATTTCTTCTTGCCTAGATGAAGTTTTACCTCTGCATACTCTATTTAATAGAGAAACAACAGCAGGACGTCCCAAAGCATTAGACCCTAATTTTCTTAGCTGGAATGTCAAAATGATAGATGCCTCTTCTGTTGTAGGCTCGCATAGAGATTATCTCAATAATGCAGCAGTCATTGGCTTAATTAAACTAGCTGCCAGCTATAGTGAAAACCAAGAATCGCTTATGGGGCGTTTCTTTCAATTAACACCTGATAGCTTGGAAGAGATTCCCCAGCAAGTAAGTTGTTCCACTGGGATAGACTACGCCATAGGCACAATGGTGGATAATTTCTTGCATACACAAAGCAATCACTTGCAAAATCTCATCTCTAATGTAGGAAATATATTCATACGGCAGATGTTTCCGCTCCCGTATTGGGCAACCCAAACAATTTTGAAAAACTAATGATAGACTTGCATAACCTAAATTTCCTGCCGTCTAAATTTCTTGCCCGCGTGCACATACCATTCATAAGTCTGTTTGCTATTTGTGCGGTAGCACTATAACTGCATTAGCCCAGACCGAGCGCGTTTAGCGCTCGTTCTGGGTAAAATGATAGCATTTACGAGCACTGCGGTTAGCAGTGCAACTCTTCGGCGTTTCTGTAGCACTGCTAGCCGCAGTGCAATTATGTGATAGGCTCAATCCCAGACCGAGCGCTAAACGCGCTCGGTCTGGGGCGTGTCTTAAAATGCTAGCATCCTAGCTTCGAGATTATTTTGCCCTCAGTTGAACTTTCGGTTTGAGGGCAATATTAAACCAATATTGCCCTCAAACCGAAAGTTCAACTGAGGGCAAAAGAATTTCGAATCTAGGGCGCTATCATTTTAAGACACGCCCTGGGCTAATGCAGTGATAGTGCTACCGCACAAATGGCAAACAGTCTATGTACACAGTGAACCTATACATCATTCTTTATCAAAAAAATGATCAAACTCCAGAAACAGGCAATCTTTCGATTGCCTGCTTTTATGGATATGCTACGAAGCAATGGCTTCATCTTCGAAATCGAAGACGAGCTCTTCTTCCAATTCGCTGTCGACAAACTTCTTCACGCGTTTATGACGCTCAAAGCCCGTTCCACCCGGAATGATGTGCCCCATGATGACGTTTTCTTTGAAGCCAATCAGGTAATCTGTCTTACCTGCACACGCTGCTTCTGTCAAGACACGTGTGGTGTCTTGGAACGAAGCCGCTGAAATGAACGATTCTGTACTCAAAGACGCTTTGGTGATTCCCAACAGAACTGGTGTCGCTTGCGCTGCTTTACCGCCCTCTTTGGTCACTTTAGTGTTCTCGACCTCGAATTCTTTCTTATCAACTTCTTCCCCGTACAACAAGCTGGTGTCGCCTGGATCCGTTACACGTACTTTCTTCAACATCTGGCGGACAATGATTTCAATGTGCTTGTCATTGATATCTACCCCTTGCAGACGATAAACTTCTTGTACCTGGTTCACCAAGTATTTTTGCAGTTCACGTACACCGCAAATATCCAAGATTTCGTGTGGGATGACCAAGCCATCTGTCAATTGCTGTCCTTTTACCACATGGTCGCCACGTTGCACGATCAAGTGTTTGGTGTGCGGAATCAAATGTTCCTCTTCCATGCCTGTCATTTCATCGCGTACGACGACAATGCGCTTATTCTTCTGAACACCGCGGAAGTCCACCACCCCATCAATCTTGGCGATTTCAGCCGAATCTTTCGGTTTTCGTGCTTCAAAAAGCTCGGCAACACGTGGCAGACCGCCCGTGATATCCTTCGTTTTGATCGCACTACGAGGGAGACGCGCCAACATACGTCCTGCTGTCGCATATTCCCCTTCTTCTACCGAAATGATCGCTCCGGCCGGTAATGGATAGGTTCCTACCAGTTCTTCGAATTCTTGATCGGCATAAATCGCGATTTGTGGATGCAATTCTCCACGGTGCTGCTTGACAATAAGCTCTGCCTGACCTGTTTGCTTGTTCACATCGCGTTCAGTCGATAAACCTTCGACTAAGTCTTCATAACGCACATAACCAGGACGATCGCAAATAATCGGAATACTATGTTGCTCCCATTCTGCGACACGCGTACCAGGTTTCACTTTTGCACCGTCTTCCAACAAAATCTTCGTGCCTAATTCAATCGTAAACGATTGCAAAGGTTCGATCGATTTCGTACTCAACAGCTTTTTATACTCTTCTAATGAACGTCCTTCATCGCGCACAATATTGAGACGACCGTTTTTATTGAGAACAATCCAACGACCTTCTTCTGTTTTTACTGTACGCAGATCGCTATAGATGAGCAAACCATCATTCTCGGCGACAATCTCTGGACTCACACCCGCAGACGCAATACCACCCAAGTGGAAGGTACGCATCGTGAGCTGTGTTCCAGGTTCCCCGATGGACTGCGCGGCAATAATTCCCACGGCTTCACCCATGCTGACCGCACGGCTATTGGCGAGGTTCACTCCATAACACTTCGCACAAACCCCTCGTCGTGTTTCGCAAGTTAAGACGGAACGAATACGAATGCTTTCAATACCTGAGTCATCAATCGCTTCGGCTTGCAGAATATTTAAGGTATCCCCTGTTTTTGCAAGCAGCTTGGTGCTATCACCCGGTTGATAAATGTCTTCGCAAACGGTGCGTCCAAAAATACGATCTTTGAGCGGCAACAGCTCTTCTTGACCTTGTTTAATGGCCGACACATCGATTCCATTTAACGTTCCACAATCTTCTTCGGTGATAATCACGTCTTGCGCAACGTCCACCAAACGGCGTGTTAAATAACCGGAGTCGGCGGTTTTTAACGCGGTATCAGCTAACCCTTTACGCGCACCGTGAGACGAAATAGAGAACTCGATGACCGACAACCCTTCACGGAAGTTTGAAGTGATCGGAGATTCGATAATATCGCCGGAAGGTTTCGCCATCAAACCACGCAATGCGCCAAGCTGACGAATCTGCGATTTGTTACCGCGTGCGCCGGAGTCCATCATGAGGTAAAGCGGATTCATCGCGCTATCTTTAATCTCACTAATGAGTTTAAAGAGCTCTTCCGATAGCACTTCAGAGACTTCTGTCCAGATACTAATCGTTTTAGATTCGCGTTCCCCTTCGGTGATAATCCCGTCTTCGTATTGTTTTCTCACGACGGCCACACGTTCGTGTGCTTCTTTTAAGATTTTTTGCTTGATTGGAGGAATCTTCACATCGCATACACCCATTGAAAGCGCCGCTTTAGTGGCCTCCGCAAATCCCAAGTTTTTCAAGCTATCTAAAAAGCGAACGGTTGCTTCCAATCCCACTTTTTTGTAGCACTGCATGATCAATTCACCCATTTTCTTTTTGGGCAAACTATAGTTTTGGAAACCGAGTTCTTTAGGCACGATCATATTGAACACCACACGTCCCGGTGTCGTTTCAATAATGCCGTTTTCCGTACGCAACTTGATTTTCTCATGCAAGCGCACACCACGTGCATAATCGCAACGATCATCCGTTTTCGAAGCAGGTCTCTCTTCGTACCAGTTGTAGCTTCCACTCGCTTGCAGCGCTAATAGAACCTCTTGACTATCACGGAAAACGCGCGTTTTGAGTCCATGATCTTCACGGATATAAAGCGGATCTAACATCAAGTAGTAAAGACCCAAGGTCATATCTTGTGAAGGCACAGCCACCGGTTTTCCGGAAGAAGGCAAGAAGATGTTATCAGGTGCCATCATGAGCAACTTCGCTTCCAACTGCGCTTCGATGGATAAAGGCACGTAGACCGCCATTTGGTCACCGTCGAAGTCCGCGTTAAACGCCGAGCAAACGAGTGGATGAATACGAATCGCTTTTCCTTCAATCAACACCGGTTCAAACGCTTGGATTCCCAAACGGTGCAAAGTAGGCGCACGGTTGAGCAAGACGGGATGTCCCTTGATGATATCTTCTAAAACGTCCCACACTTCAGGTGCATGCCGTTGAATCATCTTCTTCGCAGAACGAATTGTATAGACATAGCCGAGATCTTTCAAACGTTTCACAATAAAAGGCTCAAACAGTTCAAGCGCCATCAGTTTAGGCAATCCGCACTGATTAAACTTCAATTCAGGTCCGACGATAATGACAGAACGACCCGAGTAATCGACGCGCTTACCTAATAAGTTTTGACGGAAGCGCCCTTGTTTTCCTTTTAGCATCTCTGACAAGGATTTCAATGGACGATTACCCGCCCCCATCACCGGGTGACCATGACGACCATTATCAAATAACGCATCGACTGCTTCTTGCAACATGCGCTTTTCATTGCGCACAATAACTTCTGGCGTTTTTAACTTTAAAATCGCTTTCAAACGATTATTACGGTTGATCACACGGCGATAGAGGTCATTGAGGTCAGATGTGGCGAAACGTCCCCCATCCAAAGGCACCAACGGACGCAAATCAGGTGGAATCACCGGCACGCAAGACATCACCATCCAATCAGGCTTATTGCTTGAAGAGACGAAACTCTCAATGATTTTGAGACGTTTTGCCAACTTCATACGGGCTTGTTGAGATTTCGTTTTGCGCAATTTTTCTTTCAAATCGAGAAGCTGAGATTGCAAATCTTCGCCGGCCAAGAGGTCGCGAATGGCTTCACCACCCATTTTAGCTACAAAAGCATCGCGTCCCCATTTTTCTTGAGCTTCGCGATATTCCGTATCATTGAGCAGTTGTTTTCTTTCTAAATTCGTTTGACCCGGATCAATGACGACATATTCTTCATAATAGATGACGCGTTCGAGATCGGCAGAAGTCATTCCCAACACATTACCAATGCGTGATGGCATGGTTTTGAAGAACCAAATATGCACAACAGGAACAGCCAAATCAATATGGGCCATGCGTTCACGGCGCACCTTAGATAAAGTGACTTCTACGCCGCAACGATCGCACACAATGCCTTTATGCTTAATTTTTTTGTACTTTCCACAAGCACATTCCCAGTCACGCGTAGGTCCAAAGATTTTCTCGCAGAAAAGGCCGCCTTTCTCAGGTTTAAATGTGCGATAGTTAATCGTTTCCGGTTTCTTGATTTCTCCACGAGACCACTCATTACGTATGACATCATCAGAGGCAATCTTGATGGTTAATTTATCAAATTGCCCATCTTGTTGATTTGTTTCAGACATGTATGTCTCCTAAAAAATAATTTAATTTATGAGCCTAAGACCGATAATAGGGAATCATTCACAATCAGCATCAAAAGACACAGAAGATAAGCTTCTGTGTCTTTTTATCGATCGAGTTACTGGTTTTTATCGGCAACAGCTTCCGTATAAACGTTCAAGCCTAAGCCCTGCATTTCTTTAATCAAAACGTTAAAGGATTCAGGCGTCCCGGATCTCAGTAGGTTTTCACCTTTCACAATGGATTCATAGATACGGGTACGACCTGCTACGTCATCGGATTTTACAGTCAACAACTCTTGCAAGAGGTGAGCTGCTCCATAGGCTTCTGCAGCCCATACTTCCATCTCCCCAAAACGCTGACCTCCCATTTGAGCTTTACCACCCAAAGGTTGTTGAGTGACCAACGAGTAAGGACCGACGGCACGTGCATGGATTTTATCAGCAACTAAGTGGCTGAGTTTCAACATATAAATATAGCCCACCACCACGGTATTGTCAAAGCGTTCGCCTGAACAACCGTCGTAAAGATAGAATTTTCCATCCTCCGGCAATCCTTGTTGCTTCATCATTTCCCAAATTTTAGCTTCCGGGAAACCCTCAAAGACGGGACTCTTGACATAAATACCTGCATGTTTAGCAGCAATACCTAAGTGCGTTTCAAAAAGCTGACCCATATTCATACGCGAAGGTACACCTAATGGATTCAAGATAATCTCAATCGGTTGACCTGTCGATAAGTAAGGCATATCGGCTTCAGGGACAATTTTAGAAACAACCCCTTTGTTACCATGACGACCCGCCATTTTATCACCTACCTGCAATTTACGCTTAGAGGCGACATACACTTTGACCTGACGAATAACGCCCGGATCAAGATCGGTGTCCCCTTTGCGCATAAATTCAAGCTGCGTTCTATATTGCGTTTCGACTGTCTGCGTGGCAATTTCATAGTCATGCAGGAGTTGCTTCAGTGTGTTGTAGATGTCATTTTCCGGCATGAGCAAATCTTCTACATTTTCACGCTCTAGCGCTTCAATGAGATCTTGTGTAATGTGCATGCCTTCTTCAATGATAATTTCCGCTGTCCGACGATGAATCACATTGCCGGGAGCAAGTTCATTAATCAGCAAAGCACCCACACGCTCATGTTTTTCAGTACGCAGTTCCGCTAAGCGCATTTTGTATTCGCGTTGAATATCCTTGAGCTTAGAAGCCTCTTCCACTAATTCATCATCCGTTTTGGAAAGGCGGTCGCGGCGGCTAAAGACCTTGACATCCATCACAACCCCTTCTGTTCCAGGAGGAGCAATCAGCGAGGCATCTTTTACATCGGACGCTTTATCTCCGAAAATCGCGCGTAAAAGACGTTCTTCCGGCGCTAATTCCGTCTCTGACTTAGGCGTGATTTTTCCAACCAATGTATCGCCAGGCTTTACTTCTGCTCCAATGCGAATAATTCCATCGTCGCCCAAATTACGCAGCGTTTCTTCTGACACATTAGGAATATCCCGCGTGATTTCTTCTTTTCCTAATTTCGTATCACGCGCTGTCAGTTCGAATTCTTCAATGTAAATCGACGTATAATAATCTTCGCGCAAGAGCTTTTCAGAGATGATGATGGCATCTTCATAGTTATAACCACACCAAGGCATGAAAGCGACCAATACATTACGCCCTAATGCCACTTCCCCTTTATCAATCGCTGGACCATCCGCAATGACATCCCCTGCTTTAATTTTATCGCCCACATTGCAAAGAGGACGTTGATTAATACAGGTTCCGGCATTGGAACGAATGAATTTCTTCAGCAAATACGTTCTCTTTTCTAAGCGATTATCGTCCGGAGAAATCACAATTTTCAATCCATCCACATAATCAACGATTCCATCTTCATGTGCCACGACAACCGCACCTGAGTCACGTGCTGCGCGCGCTTCCAACCCTGTTCCGACAATCGGAGCATCCGGTTTAAGCAAAGGCACCCCTTGACGTTGCATGTTCGAGCCCATCAACGCACGGTTCGCATCGTCATGCTCAAGGAACGGAATTAATCCCGTTACAATCGACACGAGCTGCTTGGGCGATACATCCATGTGCGTCACGTTTTTCGCATCGGTTTCAAATTGTTCTCCGCGATAACGCACCCAGCAAATGGGTTCTTGGAACATGTTATATTCATCCAAAGGCGCAGATGCCTGCGCAATGATACATTGTTCCTCTTGGTCCGCTGTCATATACTCGATTTCTTCTGTGACGATTCCTTCGCGTACAATACGATAAGGCGTTTCAATGAAGCCAAACTCGTTAATTTTCGCAAAAGAAGACAGTGAAGAAATCAAACCGATGTTTGGTCCTTCAGGTGTTTCAATCGGACAAATCCGTCCATAGTGACTTGTATGCACGTCACGCACTTCAAAGCCGGCGCGATCACGATTCAAACCACCAGGTCCGAGAGAAGACAAACGACGTTTATGCGTCAATTCGGCAATCGGATTCGTTTGATCCATAAACTGCGACAATTGCGAACGGCCAAAGAAATCCTTCAAGACACCCGATAATCCTTTAGCGGAAACAATTTTCCCTGGTGTTAAGGTATCAGAAGAGAAATCAAACAAGTTCATACGCTCGCGAATAATTTTCTCCATGCGGGCTAAACCAATGCGACATTGGTTCTGAATGAGTTCTCCCACTGAACGCACACGACGATTACCCAAATGATCGATATCATCAATAAAGGCCGCTTCGCTTCCACTCTTCAATTTGATTAAGTACTTTAAAGCGCCAATTACATCTTCTTTATTCAATGTCACTGTTTGGAGCGAATCATCGGTAATTTCGAATCCCAATTTGCTATTGAGTTTATAACGACCTACACGACCCAAATTATAGCGTTTTGGATCAAAAAATAGACGCATAATCGCAGAACGGGCATTCGATAAGGTCGCAGGTTCACCCGGACGAATTTTGCGATAAAAATCTTTCAAAGCAGATTCATAAGAATCGGTCGGATCTTTCGCCAACATTTTAATAATCGGACTGGTTTCATCTGCATCTTCCGCAATACGAATCACATCAATGCCCGCATCCATAATGCGCTTCAACATCGCTGTGGTCAATTTTTCAGAAGCCTTTCCAAAGACTAAGCCTGTTTCTTCATCGATGACATCTTGCGCCAAGATTTTACCGACTAGTTTGGAGAATTCTTTTTCATTTTTGATTTTATATTTGCGCGTGTTGAAAAACTCTTCAATAATATCGCTATTAGTCGAGTAACCCAACGCACGAATAAAAGTCGTCGCTAAAATTTTGCGACGGCGTTTTTTACGATCGATATAAATATGAATTAAATCGTTCGTATCAAAAGCACCCTCTAGCCAGCTTCCGCGATAAGGAATAATACGGCACGAATAAATGACATTTCCACGCGAATGACGTTCTTGTTCAAAGCAAATACCGGGTGAACGGTGTAATTGCGATACAACAACACGTTCGGCACCATTGATAATAAACGTTCCCTTATCTGTCATCACGGGAATTGTTCCCATGTAAACTTCTTCTTCTTTAATTCCTGTCTCATCTGTGAGACGGAATTTCACTTTTAGGGTCACATTGTACGTAATTCCGCGACGAATACATTCTTCGGGAGAGTACTTAGGAACACCTAAATTGTATGAAAGAAATTCCAGAATGGTTTTCTCATCATAAGATTTTATAGGGAAAATTTCAGTAAATACCTCTTGCAATCCAATATTTTCCCTTTCGTCCGGAAACTTATCTGCTTGCAGAAATTGGTTATAAGACTTAATCTGAATTTCTATCAAATTGGGAAGATCAATAATTTCTTCCTTATCAATAAAACTCACACGATGTGGCGGCCTTTTCAACATTATGAAGGACTCCTACTATGGCTTTATTTGAGATACGTATGATATCAAGGGCACTCGATATTTTGCTAAATGGCTGTCCGCTAAATTCATAAAATACCGAGGCACTCATTACTTTCTTCTCACTATGAGAAGCGCTGGTTTAAAAACCGATTCATTGTAAAATTTTGAATTCTGAGAGGTGGATTCAGTCAGTAATCCAGCTTTCAAAAATCAAAATGCTTAAAACTCAACATTCAGCATCATTGCTGGAGAAACAAAACCAAAAATAACTTGGAAAAAATAAGTAGCGCTGCGGAAATATTCAAATTTGATGTGTTGTGCTAAGACCCTAATCATCATTCTATTATATCAGCCTTCAAATGTCAAGTAAAAATTTACACAAGTGTAGCTTTTTAGACCAGCAAAAAGTTAAACATAGAGGCGCAAATACGTGGTGGATAAATAAAAGGACAAACGACTCTAACGACAGAAACGACCTTAACGACAAACGACACTAACGACTTCATCTTTTTTGTCGTTTGTCGTTAAGGTCGTTTCTGTCGTTAGAGTCGTTTGTCCTTTTATTTATCCACTACGTAACTCTTAGTTTTTTCTTTGCGTTTAACTTTTTGCTGGCCTAAAAATGACTCATAAATCAAAAATGGGTAAGAACCTTCCTACCCATTTTTGATGAAGTTATCCAACGGTTGATTAAAGTCCTTTAAGAGTGACTTTACCACCCGCTGCTTCGATTTTCTTCTTGATATCTTCAGCTTCAGCTTTTGGAGCAGTTGCTTTGAGTTCTTTTGGTGCAGCTTCTACAAGTTCTTTTGCTTCTTTTAAGCCAAGACCTGTGATTTCACGTACAACTTTAATAATGCCAATTTTTTTATCAGCTGGAGCATCGCTTAAAGTGACTTGAAAATCTGTAGATTCAGCAGCAGCAGGAGCAGCAGCACCACCACCCGCAGCAGGAGCAGCAGCCATCACAGTAGGTGCAGCAGCTTTCACGCCCCATTTGTCTTCCAATAATGTTTTGAGCTCAGACATCTCCAAAACGGTCAATTCACTCAGTGCATCGACTAGGTCTTCTGTTTTCTTCTTACTCACGGTATTACCTCTTAATTTCTAAAACTTGGTTAATAAATCTTTAGCTTGCGCTTTCAGCGTTTTCGGCGTTCTCTGAGCTTTCTGTGCTTCCACCTTCTTGTTTGCATTTGTTATCCAAACAGTAAGGAACGCTTGTCAATAAGGCTTCCATCACAGCCAAGGTTTGAGAAAGCGGAGCTTCGAATACACTGAGAAGCTGAGCACGCATTTCGTCTTTTCCTGGCAGTGTAGATAGACGCTCAACATCGGCACCTGCATACAGTTGGCCATCAAAACGTCCACCCAAAACTTGAATGACTTTCTCTCGGTCTTGACTAAACTTAAACACCATTTTGGTTGTTTCAATCGGATCTTCTCCCAAAAAAACAATTCCAATATGTCCTGTTAAAGCTGCAAAATCAAGTTCGACTCCTGCATCTTGGGCTGCTTTAAGTAGAACGCGTTTACGCACAACTTCTACATCGCCACCTAGCTTTGCTACCTCACGACGAAAGGCATTAGCTGCATTAGCGCTTAGACCTGCATATTGCATAATCACAAAAGATCCAAAACGCTCAAATTTATCTGTTACTTCTCGTTTAAGGAGTTCTTTTTCTTGTCTCATAATCTTAAACTCCTTAGGTTACTAAATCTGATTCGCGCAAATCAATTTTCAGGCCAGGTCCCATGGTAGAAGAAATAACCAAGGATCTTAAATAGTGACCTTTCGCTGAAGCTGGCTTAGCGCGCAGAATCGCTGTGAGAAATGATTGGATATTTTGCACGAGTTTTTCAGTATCAAAAGAAAGTTTACCAACTCCATTGTTAATGACGCCATGACGATCAAGTTTAAACTCGATCTTCCCCCCTTTTAGCTCCTGAACAGCTTTGGCAATATCTGTCGTGACTGTTCCTGCTTTAGGAGTGGGCATCAAGCCGCGTGGACCTAAAACTTTACCTAATTTACCTACTTCTCTCATCATGTCGGGTGTTGCAATGACAGCATCAAAATCTGTCCAACCCCCGTTAACTTTCTCTAAAAGCTCTTCGTGTCCTGCATAGTCGGCCCCAGCTTCTAAGGCTTCTTTCACCTTATCTCCTTTCGCGAAAACGAGTATTTTCATCGTTTTACCTGTTCCATTCGGTAACGAAACAGTTCCGCGAACGCTTTGGTCCGAGCGACGAGGGTCCACGCCTAGCTTCAAGGAAACTTCCACCGATTGATCAAATTTAATTGGTGGACATTTCTTGAGAATATCGACAGCTTCTTTGACATTATATGTTCGTAGAACGTCTAATGACTTGGCTATCTCCCGAATTCTTTTGCTTGGACGACCCATAGTTTATTCTCTACTCTGTAATGAGTTCAATGCCCATTGAACGAGCGGTTCCTAGGACAATATTAGTTGCCATTTCCACATCATTCGCATTCATATCTTGCATTTTTTCTTCTGCAATCTTGCGTGCTTGTGAACGGGTAATCTTAGCGACTTTATCGCGGTTTGGAACACTCGATCCCTTTGCTACACCTACTGATTTTTTCAGCAGCTCAGCAACAGGAGGCTTTTTTGTTATAAAAGAAAACGACTTATCTTGATACACAGTAATGACTGTAGGCAAAATATCCCCAGCCATCGCCTGCGTCTTCGCATTAAATTCCTTGCAGAAAGCCATAATGTTGACCCCTGCCGCACCAAGCGCCGGTCCGATTGGTGGTGCCGGATTTGCTTTTCCAGCAGGAATTTGCAACTTAATATTTTTGATAATTTTTTTTGACATGTTAGTCCTCTATACATCGTATTGGTGGACTAACCCGGGTGACCGATTGAACACGTCGATAGAGGCACTCTAAGTGTAATCTATCCACAAGTTAGATCCTGTTTAAAGCAAAATTAGTAAAAAGAAATCAAGTATACAAAAAAATACAAGAAAACTCTACAGTTTTTTTGCTTTTGAATGACTTTTTTTCCTTTTGTTTCTCCTGTGCTCTCTGTGTCCTCTGTAGTTAATAAATAAAATAACCACAGAGGACACAGAGAGCACAGAGAGAAAGAACAAATGCACTAAGCATAACGCTTAATAAAAATGCGTTTTTAATTACGTACTTTCTGCGTCGTCTGAAATCTCTTCTACCTGTACAAATTCCAAATCATCTACACGTGTATCACGTCCAAAAATCGACACCAATACACTTAAACGCCCTTTATCATGGAAAACTTCAATGACTGATCCGATAAAGTTAACAAAAACACCATCCGTAATCTTGACGCGATCTCCCACTTCAAATTTATGCTTCTGAATAATTTTTTGCTTTTTGTCTTCTAAATCGCGCAAGATATCATTCACTTCATGATCGTTCAAAGGTGTCGGTTTATCGCCTCCTAAAAAGTCAATAACCCCATTTGTGTTTTTGACATATTGCCAGGAATCGTCTGTCAAGTTCATTTTGACTAATAAATAGCCAGGCCATAAGCGCTTTTCTACAACATGTTGCTGACCTTTCTTCACTTCTGATACATTTTCTGTTGGCAATAAGATCTGGTCAATCTGATCCGCCATCCCTTTTAACTCAAGATGTTCCTCAAGAGCTTTTTTAACTTTTTTTTCGTGCGTAGAAAGCACTTGTACAACATACCATTTATGCATGTATTTACCTATCTTGGTCCATTGCTAGGATAGTAAAAGAATTAACCACCAATGAAATTCAACAAGAAACTCAAACTACCCAATATGCTTTGGATAAATAAGTCTAACATATAAATTGTCATTCCAAAGATAAGGGTCGCCAACACTACAATTTTAGTATAAGCAAAAAGCTCTTCACGGCTTGTCCACGTGATTTTTTGAATTTCGCTTTTAATATCTGCAACAAAATCGCGTATCCGCTTCGTAGATACTGCCCTTTCTGTTGTTGTCTGTTGGTTTTTTTTAATTTCCATGGACTTTACTTCAGCACCCACGTTTATACCTCTCTTCATCAACTGCCTATTGACAGAACTTATCATATCGAGTGCGGAGGGATTTGAACCCCCGACCGACGGCTTTGGAGACCGTTGCTCTACCAGCTGAGCTACACACCCTTAAAAGGGTAGATGCCTGAGCATTCCACCCTTTGAATTTCGATTATCTTAGTCAAGAATTTCGGAAATCGTTCCAGCACCAATTGTACGGCCGCCTTCACGAATCGCAAAACGCATCCCTTTTTCCATCGCGATAGGCGCAATCAATTCGACTGTGATTTCTACGTTATCTCCTGGCATTACCATTTCTACACCTTCTGGCAATGTCACTGTTCCCGTCACGTCTGTTGTACGGAAATACAATTGAGGACGATAACCCGAGAAGAAGGGCTTATGACGTCCACCTTCTTCTTTCGTTAAGACATAAACAGGCCCTCTAAATTTCTTATGCGGTGTGGTTGTTCCAGGCGCAACGAGGCACATACCGCGCTCGATATCTGTTTTGTTCAAACCACGCAAGAGAAGTCCGACGTTTTCACCCGCACGTGCTTCATCTAGAAGTTTATTAAACATTTCGATACCTGTCGCAACAGTATCACGTGTTTCACCTAAACCAACGAGTTGTAATTTATCGTTAATTTTGACAACGCCACGCTCTACACGACCTGTCGCTACTGTTCCACGACCGGAAATTGAGAAAACGTCCTCAACAGGCATTAAGAAAGGCTTATCGATTTCACGTTGTGGTGTAGGAATCTTTTCATCCACTGTCTTCATCAATTGCTTAATCGCTTCTACGTATTTTGCATCGCCTTCAAGAGCGCGTAAAGCGGATCCTCTGATGATCGGAGAATCATGATACCCTTTAGACTCGAGAAGTTCATGCAATTCCATTTCTACGAGATCAAGAAGTTCAGAATCGCCTTCGCCCAACATATCGACTTTGTTGAGGAATACCACAATAGAAGGCACCTGCATCTGACGAGCAAGCAGAATGTGTTCGCGTGTTTGCGGCATCGCACCGTCTGTTGCAGCCACAACGAGAATCGCACCATCCATCTGCGCAGCACCTGTGATCATGTTTTTGACATAGTCGGCGTGGCCCGGACAGTCAACGTGTGCATAGTGGCGACCTTCTGTCTCATACTCAACGTGAGTTGAGTTAATTGTAATTCCGCGTGCTTTTTCTTCAGGTGTATTATCAATAGAAGCATAATCTCTGAATTTTGCTCCACCCGCTTCTGCA
The DNA here is from genome assembly GCA_030147755.1 of Parachlamydiaceae bacterium. Lineage (GTDB taxonomy): Bacteria > Chlamydiota > Chlamydiia > Chlamydiales > Parachlamydiaceae > JASBUW01. The sequence goes on along the minus strand of JASBUW010000040.1, from coordinate 1,117 downwards.
AGCACTTTTGTGATAGCAGCGGTTAATGTTGTTTTACCGTGGTCAACGTGTCCAATTGTTCCGACGTTGACGTGTGGTTTCTTCCGCTGAAATGTTTCTTTAGCCATTTTACTCCTCCGTTAAGCTTCAGTAAAAAGTATACGGTTTGTTTGTTTATTTATTTAAAGTCTGCCCAGAATAGGAATCGAACCTACGACCTTTTGCTTACCATGCAAATGCTCTACCACTGAGCTATCTGGGCAAGCTAATTTTTTTGCAAAAACACTAGCTTGATTGTAAGATCAAAACTCTATAAGTATAGAGAGTCAACCGAAATAAATCAACTGCATTTATAATAGAGCTAGCGCTGTCGAAAAATAATTCTTGCCTTACTTAAATCATAAGGCGACATCTCTACTGTGACTATATCTCCTACTAAAACACGAATGTTTTTCATACGCATTTTTCCGCAGAGATGCGCAATCACTTTCATTCCATTTTGAAGGGACACACGAAAATGCATGTTTGGAAGCAATTCTTCCACTGTCCCTTCAACTTTTATTGTATCTTCTTTACCCATTGTATTTGCTTGTAACCTTGGTTTGGAGCATATGCTCTCCTCGAGGAGAAAACACTCCTTTGAAATAGTGACTAATAAGTTAACATTTTAGGGATAAATGTCAAGAAAAAAGAGAATAAAATGGCAAGATAGATGCATAAATTAAAAATTAAAATTTAGGCGGCCTTCTGAAAATTTTTCTTGCTACGTCTATTGTCCACCGCTGTTTTTCTAAAAATTTCCAAATCATGTCCCAATTTAATAACACAAAAAGGACCCCTTCTTTTACATTCAAGGGAACTTTTTTATTGGTTTTTTTGGCTAATAAAGGACCTAACAATCGCCAGACTTCTACTAAAAAGAAGAGTGAACGAACAAAGGGAGGAATCATAGTGTGACCTCCTTAGCGTAAAGATCTATTAATAAAATCAGTTAAACTGAACCTATCCGTAAAGTAATCTTGTCAACCACATCCAAGCCATGCCTAATAACATAAAACCATTCCAGTATTGCTTTCGTCTTTCCCATCGAATACACAGGCGCCTAAATTTTCTTTGCATCCAAGCAAAACAGCGTTCA
>JASBUW010000036.1 GCA_030147755.1 Parachlamydiaceae bacterium | reverse complement strand
AATAGTTTTAAACCTACTTTTTCCCCGTGACTTTTGGGTTTAAAACTATTTTTAAAGCCTGAACGGGGTTTACCAAATTTACTTGGTCTGCCTTCTTTATCTCTAGAACCGAAAGAGGCAAATTTAGGTTTTCTAGAATCTCTTCTAGATTCTCTTTCTCTGCTCTCTCCTCTACTATCTCCACCGCGGTTTGGTCCTCTGCCTTCTTTTTCTTTGCCAAATGATTCATTTCTAGGCTGACGAGGTTCTACGCCAATGCGATCGGGTCCCATCACAACTTGCTGAGCTAATAAATAAGAAATCAATTTGGATACAATTGTGTCTTCATCCTCCGCTTTCAGTAATTGTAAAATCTGATGCACTTCTTCATGCGGCGCTTGCTCCAAAATTTTATCGGCTAATTGACGACGCTTAATGACTTTAACTTCTGCTAAAGTAGGAATCTCTTTACGCATGATTTTAGTCCCTAAAATCTTCTCATAACGCTGAAAGAAACGCCAGTCACGCAATGTCACTAATGAAACTGCAATTCCTTTATTTCCGGCTCTTCCTGTACGTCCAATGCGATGCACATAGCCTGCCGGATCAAACGGGAGATGATAATTAAATACGTGCGAAATTTCAGATACATTCAAACCACGTGCAGCGACATCTGTTGCCACCAATAAACGCACATGCTCAGAACGAAAACCCCGAATCACGGATTCACGCTGTGGTTGCTCCATATCCCCATGCAACCCACGCACACTATGTCCGGATTCCACTAGCAATTGCGATAAACGATCCACCTCTCTTTTCGTACTGCAAAAGATCACCGCTTTAGCTGGGTTTTCACTATCAATTAAACGCACAATCGCTTGATCACGCTCTTCATCGCGAATCATGTAGTAATGTTGCTCAATATTCTGGTTAGTCGTTTCATTCTTCGTGGCACTGATAAACAAAGGATGATGTAAAATACGCTTAGCTAGTTGCTGAATAGGTGCAGGCATCGTTGCAGAAAAAAGCAAGGTTTGACGCTGCTTCGGCAAATAGGTAAAAATTTGCTCAATATCTTCTAAAAATCCCATATCGAGCATTTCATCGGCTTCATCTAAGACCACAATGGATGGTTGAAAACCCGAAAGCTGCTGCGATTGAAAGAGGTCTAATAAACGTCCAGGTGTAGCCACCACGACTTGAGCGCCTCTCTTCAAAGCATCAGTTTGATTTTTAGAGGATTTACCTCCACAAATCGTCACTGTCTTAATGCCTAAATAACAACCTAAACGATAAATTTCATCACTGACTTGTGTAGCTAATTCACGGGTAGGAGTCATCACTAATAACTGCATGCCAGGCGTCTGCTGCATTAAATGGAGAGCCGGTAAACCAAACGCCGCTGTTTTTCCTGTTCCTGTTTGTGCTTGCCCAATCAAATCTTTTCCCCCTAAAATTTGGGGAATCACTTGTTGTTGAATGGGGCTCGGCTGTACAAAGCCAATTTCTTGTAAAACTTGCATAATATCTTTATGCAAGCCGAAATCTTCAAATGTTAAATGTTGTGTCATGTCCAATCTTTTGTTGATAAGTTGCCCTGATCGTAAACACAGGGAAGTGTATACAGTCCTTTCTTTTGCGCTTAGATAAGCACGCGCTCATCTATAAAAACCACAGCAATAAAATAAGAATTGATTAGAGAAGAAGCGCGCAGAAAATAAGCAGCAACTACAAAACCAACACGGAGATTGTGGACAATCTCAATCTGTGACAAAGAGCAAATAAGGATACCTAAAATTTACTATACATATCCATTGTAGTTTAAAAGAATATTTAAATCATACAAAAATCTTCTAGAATTGCTTCATTACTTTGTCTGCTCCACAATATTGCGATCACTCAATGCTTTTATGATGAAATTAAAAATTTATTGATAATTTTATTTTTAAAATAATTAATTTTATATTATAATTAAAATTAAATATAAATAAATCTTATTAAACAAGAGGGTTTATGGAAATAAATAATATCGCAAATTTAAACAATTATTCTGTAAATGATGGTTATAGTATTAATCCAATAGATTTGACAGCTGCTTCTATAATTCCAGGATTTTTGATCAATTTTGATAAAAAAGAAGGGCTAAAAGCCTTAACGGAACTCCAAAGCAAATTTCCTCCAGGTTCAAGTGAATATCAAGGTCTTGAGGCAGCGATTGAAAGATTAACGAATAGTCAAAAATTACCTGCTACGCAAGGGGAATTTATCATAGATTACGCTTTACCGTTCTTAACAGATGAACAACTTCAGAGTGTGAAAACTTACATAGAAAATATGCAGGATGGCAATATACCTATAATGATGGCTAGAAATCTGGACATTGAGGAAGAATTGAGGGCAAGTTTAACAAAAGTGAACGCAGAACTAGCAAGACGAGATCCTTCTAAAGTACCTATAGAAAAGGATGACATCATTTCTCCTATGGACCTCTATGGTGGAATAAACGCTCCTAAATTGACTTAAAAAACTTAATTAACCACTTAGATGATTTATCTAAGTGGTCAAATGAGATTTATTTTCCACGCGGAAGAGGGAAAACATCGCGCTTTTCAGCCCGATTGATTTCTTCTTCATCTTCCACTTCACTATCATCTAAAGGAATAGCCAATACATCTGTAGTGTCAATTTCATTACGACGCATAATATAATCTTTTTCTTTAGTTTCAGCGGCATTTTTATTCATGGTAGCGCGATCAGGTGCTTGAGTTTGAGCGGGTTGATCCACACCTTCTACTGCGCAAAAAACACCACACATGAGCAAACTAGCAAATAAAATAGTCATATTTTTCATTGTAAAATCTCCTTTAAAGATAGTGGAGGAGATATATAGCAAATCTTTTAAGTAGCGTCAAGATTTATTTGACTGTTTCCGCGAGAGAACTGTTTTTTGTTTGATATGCGCATTTAATTGACTCCACTCTGGATGCTGCCGGAGCAACTCTAAAATATCTTTTAAGCGAAAGTAAGGATTCCTGGGATACAAATGCTCTAAAATGAGTGTTATTAAGGCTAAGTCTTCAGATGTGTCAACCGTCCAACGATGCTGCCTAAGAGAGGTGGGATATGCTACATTTTTTAAACGAAACAAGTTAGGATAGCGATAAAAATAGACGGTGACATGCTCAAATTCTTCAGGAAAATGCGCTTCCTGAAATGCTTTTTCTAACGCTTGAAATGAAAACACTTCGACGTCCAATCCACGTGGATATGTCCCTTCTAAGGTATTGGCCACAAAATCGATATGAGGCGAAAGCGTTTTAAACTCTCGTACGACTTGATCCAACACTTCAGGATCTATCAGCGGACAATCTGAAGTCACTCTCACAATGGCATCAGGGCGTCTTTGTAAAGCGGCTTGGTAATAACGTTCCAACACGTTATCCTCTGATCCACGCAAACAAGCAATACCTTTTTTTTGACAGAATTGCACAATGACATCATCTGCCGGTTGCGTCGTCGTCAAAATCACGACATCTGCAATTTCTTTGGCTTGTCGAAGTCGCTCCACTAAAAATTCAAGCAAAGGCTTGCCTAAAACAGGCTTGAGAACTTTTCCAGGTAAACGAGTAGATCCCATTCTGGCTTGGACAAATACTTCTACACGCATTAGCTTACCTTAAAAACGTCCCAACTGACGGGAGTTCCTTTTTTAACAGATTGCGTCAACACTAATCCTAATACATGTGGAAGTTCTTTGGGGAGCAATCCTTTGCTAGGACGCACTGTACGCACATGGGAAGCTTGCAAAACAGTGCCACTAGGCAAATCTTCCACAAAGTAAAGAGAGGGACGATGAGAATACGTGACGCGTTCCGCATTTAAAGGGGCATATTGAATATGACCCAACGCTTCCCATGCCTTTTTAGATTCAGTCACCAAAGCCGCAAATTCAGCGGGTTCCATGGAAAATCCGCTGTCGACTCCCCCTTCGGCTCGTGCAAGCGTCAAGTGTTTTTCAATAAAGCATGCGCCTAACGCAATGCTAGCAATTGCTACGCCAATTCCCATCGTGTGATCAGATAATCCCACCGGCACATCAAAAGAACTCGCTAAATGAGGAAGAGTGCGCAAATGCGCATCTTGGGGTTGTGCAGGGTACGCCGCCGTACATTTGAGGAGCAACAATTGCTGACAACCAGCTTGTCTGGCAGCTGCAACAGCTTCTCCAATTTCAGTTAAAGTAGAAGCACCTGTTGAGAGAATAATCGGTTTGCCTATGCGCGCTATATATTGAATAAGGGCATGATCCACAATTTCAGGTGAACCTATTTTATAACAAGGCACATCTAGTGTTTCTAAAAAATCGACGGCCGTTTCATCAAAGGGTGTACTAAAGACCGTCAATCCCACTTGATGACAGTGCTCAAAAATGGGCTGATGCCATTCCCAGGGTAAATGGGCGTCTTGATAAAGGTCATAAAGATAGCGGTCTTTCCACAAACTCTTGGGATCCTCAATGAGAAACTCAGGTGCTTTGCTATCTAACGTAATCGTATCTGGCGTATATGTTTGCAATTTGACCGCATGCGCACCAATTTGCTTAGCAATATCTACTAATTGTAAAGCGCGCTCTAAAGAATGATTATGATTGCCTGATAGCTCAGCGACGATAAAAGGCGGATGATCAGGTCCAATGTGATGAGAGCCTATTTGAATGGTGGGCATGAGGATTTCCTTCCTTCTAACTGCTGCAATAAAGCGTCATTAAATGCTTGTAAGTTGGGAATGGTAAAATCAGCCGCATACGCTTCTTCTACCTGTACATCACGATAAGGTCCTGTTAAAACACGTCCGGTTTGAAATCCTAAAGGTTTAATTCCCACAAAATCTTTATACGGATTATCAGCTATATATACAACTGCTGATGGGGAAACTTTTTCTAACTGGCAAATTTTTTCAAAACAATAAGGAGAAGGTTTACGTCGATGCAGCCCATGCGCATAAGTAAAGAAACAACGACGCACCAAGCGATCTAGTCCTAAAGCTAAATATTTTTTACGTTGGACAAGTTGATTGCCATCCGTCACAATATAGAGCGCTTCTTTTTGTAAACGTGCTAAGCAGGCACGCGCTTCAGGAAAAAGCGTTAACTGCGGTTCATGCCCCCGATAGACACTCACACACCGTTTAACGAGCGCTTGATTTTTGATTCCTTGTTTGAGCAAAAAGCGATCAAAAACGCGTTCACGTTGAAGAGCTACTTCTGCTTGCAAACCTGCGATGATTTGCTCACGAGACATCTGAATGAGAGGACTTAAATAATCGGCGACAGCCTGAAATCCGCTGCGCACAAAAGAAAGCTCTTCGTAAAGTGTATCATCTAAATCAAAGACGATGACCATGGCAAGACCTGATCGATTGGATAACGAATTTGTCTAATTTCGTCGCGACGCACGAAAGGATAATCATCTAAAGACCATCCTTGGCACTCCACAAAAAACCACAAGAAACTTTGTAATCCCACGGCTAAACTGGCAGTGGAAGCTCCGCCAAATCGTGGATTGCATTCAATCACATGGAATCGCCCTTGTACATCTTCTAACACCTGAAACACCGCATGCCCTTGTATGTCTAAGGCATCCGCCATCTCTTGGCATAATTGCTCCAAAGCAGGAAAATGCACCGTCGTCGTCACTTGAGATTCACCATTCACAATAAAGTTACGCAAACGTGCGACGCATCCTTTGACTTGTCCCGCAAAAGAACGATAGAGATCTACACTCCACTCCTTCCCTTTCACATAAGGTTGAAAAATGGGTTGTTGTAAATGCTGAGCATATTCTTCTGCTTGTTTAAGAGATAATTGAAGCCCTATTCCATGCGCGCCTGCTCCTCTTCTTTTTTTTACAACATACGTTTCACTTTGACAGGCGCCTAAAGAAAGAAAAGTGGGAATTACCGGAAAATTCCTTTTCTCTAAAAATTCGGTAAACAGCTTTTTATCTAGACAAGTTAAAATGGTTTCTAAAGAGGAAACCATGACTTGAATTCCCTCTTGCGCCAAAACAGCGTGATGTCGTGCATAAAATTCTAAATCATCATCACGGGTCGGAATGATAGCCGTGATGTGGTGCTGATGGCAATAAGCAATCACTGCTTCAGGGGTAAGCTCTGTTAAAAGAGGACACTGCCAAAATTCGTCTACACCATATTGGCCTATACAAAATGCTTGGCTGTCGCAGCCATGTATCACAACATCCATCCCAATGAGATGCACAGCAGAGCGTACTGCTTTTAACAAAGGCATTTTTTTGGAAATACTTGTCACCAGAACAGCAAAATGAGGAATTCGATGAGGAGACCATTCAGTGGCTAATAATCCATGTAGAACAGAATCTTGCCATTGTTGGCGTTTGAAGACATGTTCTCTTAAAATCCCTTCGCGTTTGAATCCAAAGTTTTCTAAAAGAACGATTTGCTCTGTGCGAAAAGCAAAAGTTTCACCGCATAAACGGTGAAAATGAAGTTCAACAAAAGCCACGTGGCAAATCAAACTTAAAAAATGAGAAAAATCTTTCTTGTATGTTTCTAGATGGGTTAAACGAGAAGGATCCACTAAAAAAGAAACTTCTGCACGTGCATTTTCCCAATCTATGTGTACTAATCCACCATATCCAATACATGTTTGATTGAGCAGAAAACTAAATAAGAGTTGAGGAGGATGGGCTTCTTGAAAAGTAGGCCAAATGATTTTCTGGAAGTAATCTTGCTGCTCTTCAACTGAAAGCAATGTTTTTTGTCGCAAAACATCCAGTTGTGCATTGCGCCATAAGCGAATATTTTCGATATCTTCCGGACGAATCGCCACTAATTGATAACCGGTGTCATCTTGGAATTGATTTTTCGCTAAGCATTGATACATGAATGCATTCTCACAATCAGAGAAAAATAAAACTGGTTATATGCGAAGCGTTTGGAGTGCGAAGATCCTTTTCATCCTATTACCCACATCTTTTGCTTTCATTAAAGTCGTCTCATATGAAAGCGAAGTAGGACCTTCGCACTCCAAACGCTTCGCGTCTTACCAAAAAATTACTTTAAAGGGCTCATCAACTAATCTATGATAGATTGATAAGTCTGAGCAGAATATAATCAACCTAAATGACCCGCGTCAACAATTTTCACATCACTAACCGAACGCAAAAAATGGGTTTTCGGGTCAGGAGCAGGTGCTTCTTCGAATTTAAGTTGAGCTAGATCGCTTAGAACTCTACATGTAGTAATTTAAAGATGCGAGAATCTACCTCTATGTCTTTTTTGCGCTTTAAAGCAAAATTATTTTGAGGATCCAAAACGAGTACTTCTTCAAATTTACTTATAGCTAATTGCTTTTGTCCTAATTGGTACAAAGTCTCTGCATAACGATTTAAAATGAAAGTATTGTTAGGTTCAAGAGCGCGTGCTTTTTCAAATCGATCTGCAGCTGCTCTAGGCATCTTCATACCCTGCAAAGCTTGCGCATAAAAGCATAAAACAAAAGCTTTATCTGACTCTTGTGCAAGTGCTTTTCCAAAACATGCTGCAGCTGCCCCGTTTCTTTCTAACTGCTGTAAAATTAAAGCATAGCAGCTTAAAGCAAATACATGATGGGGAACAACATCAAGCACTTGTTTAAACAAACCTTCAGCAGTAGCTGTTTGTTTTCTTAAAGCTAAAGCTTGAGCATATACCATCTTTAATTCTTGATTCATTGATGTTTGAAAATAAGTTTCAAGTGGCTTTTGGCTATCGGGAACTTCTTTGATGTAATCGCTTAAAATTTTAGCATAAATGAAAAGAGACTCACAATTTTTTGAGAACGGAAGAAATAAATCAACCACTTCTTCGGGTTGAAGATGTTGAGTATGCTCAATCCAAATAATAAACAATTTGAAAAGATTTGGCTTTAATTTTTCGGGACAATTTTGGATAAGATAAAGCAGATGCTCTTTTTTAAGCTTAGCAATTATCTCTACTGTACTTTCATACAATGTCATGGTTTTCTCGATTTGCTGATAAAAGGCACTTAAAATTAAAGACTCTAAACAATGAGGTCGATCTAATATGAGCTGGACATAATTTAGAATTAGAGCATAAGGGCAACTTAGAGGATTAGTGCAGCGCAAAAATTGAGAAAGCGCGTTTTGACAATTTGTCTCTAAACTTTGTATAGCAAAAAGATGAGCTAAATGCGCAATCATTAAAATGTTTTCTCGATTGAGATGGATATGACCCGAATAGAGATATTCCATTACGGCTTCAAAATCTTCTGCTTCACAATCTTTTATCTCTATGTGGATTGTTTGACTTTCTTTAAATTGCCCCCCTAAAAGAGTTTGAAAGTATGGAGAGCTTGCTTTTAATAAAGCACGATGTCCTCCTATTCTTTTTCCGCCCACTTCAAAATGCACATCGCAATCAGTTTGTGTTTTAAAAAGTTTAGACACACGGTTGACCACATCCTCTTCATCATTAATTTCTTTTTTATCACTTCGTTTGCATTTTTTAGCGATAATACTATAGCCATGAATACTTTCTAAGGGATAGGGGGGCTTCTGATGTAATGAATCCTGGACCCATAAGTTGTTATCCTGTCCTAATCCGATGACAATTAGCGGACCACTAGTAGACTTATGCAAGACTGTTCCTGGCTTAAAATTATATTGCCTTACGCAATCATCCATAGAAAGAAGTTGTACGGTTCTTCCCTTTACTGTTAGGGCATTCTGATATTTTTCTTGTCTCTTCTCTTCTTTTCGTCTTGCATATTGACATCGTGTATGCATCGTTTCAAAAGAAATTAATTCAAAAGCATTCATTATTCATTCTCCAATTATTTTTCAAATTAATTAAGCAGGGATTTATTATATAACAAATCAAATTTAAATTAAAATTAATTTTTTTGAATTAGACTTAAATTTAATAACACAGTTTAGACTATTAATATTTAAACACCTCTCCTGCTCACATTAATTAAATTAACCAATCAATAATAGATTGATGAGTTTGAGAAGAATATAATAAACCGAGATGACCTGAGTCAATTATTTTCAGATGACTTGCAGGACGTTTTGATTGATGATTTTCTAGAATATCGTATTTACCCATCATTTCATAAACACGCGTATGAAAAATGGGATCTTCCATGTGCACTTTGTCTAATGGACTTAATCCTGAACCGATTTTAATGATTTTCCCTATCTCTTCAGAACCCTTTTGTAAAGCTTCCCACGCGATATGATGTGCAAGACATCCGCCTCTAGAATGACCAATAATGTGAATCTTCACAGAATGGATCCCAAAGCGTTGGTAGTGTTCATTTATTTCGCTTATTTTCTTCTGAACAATTTCATAGTCACGATACGTAATCTTTCCATTAGGCACATTTACTGTGTAAATAGGACCTAAATCATATGATTTCAATTTTTTGGCTAAACTCATCCATGCAGATTGATTATGATAGTTTCCATGAATCAATAAGAGAGGATGTTTTTTTAATTGTTCAGGGGTTAATTCTGTCGGATTCATTTGATAGAAATTAAAATGACGTTTCCAGCTCATAGGGGATGTCAAGCCTGCTTTAAGAGCATGCCAAAATTCCACTAATAGCGTTCCTAAAATCATCGCTGTGACACGATAATCATGTTTCTCAAGAAATTGGACGAATTTTTTGATGAAATTTCGGTAGACGTGGCTTATGTGTGAAAACCAAGAAAATTTAGGAGGCTTTTCTAATAATAAGGAAGGTGACTCAGCTTGTGCAGAAAGAATTCTCGAGGAATTTAATATATCAATCTCCATCAAATCCCTAATATTTATTTACTATAAGCATTATATTTATTATACTATTTATTTTTTAATTAAACAACTAAAAAGCCTGGACTTTGTGGACTTTGTGGACTTTGTGGGCATATGAAATGATTTAATTAGTTGAATTTATAAAATTTGAATAGTTTTCACAAAGCTTTATGTCCACAACGTCCACCCATGTCCACAAAGAGTTACTTTGAAAATCGCTTGACATGTACGTGACAATAAGGCTGCTTACCCGTCTTATTGTAATAGTCTTGGTGATAGGTTTCAGCTGGATAAAAAGGTCCCGCCGGAACCACCTCTGTCGCCACTTTCATGCCTTGGTTTTCTAAAACTTGAATGAGCGACTCCGCAATCTCTTTTTGCTCTTGTGTCAAATAAAAAATAGCGGAACGATATTGAGGACCTATATCCGGTCCTTGACGGTTATGTTGAGAAGGATCATGTATTTCAAAGAAAAATTTCGTCAGCGTTTCAAAACTTGTGACTTTAGGATCAAACATAATTTCGATCGCTTCCGCATGTCCTGTTTGCTTAGAACAAACTTCCTCATAAGTGGGATTAACCGTTGATCCACCGATATAACCGACGGTTGCACGAATCACTCCAGACAGCTTTTTCATCAAATGTTCGACTCCCCAGAAACAACCACCTGCAAAAATGGCGCGCTGATAGCCTTCTTTGGTATAAGCAGGAATAAATCCAAGCGAAATTGAGTTGACGCAATGACGTTGGTTTTTGGAAGTAAATCCTTCTCCTGTGAAAACATGCCCTAAATGACCTCCACAGTGCTTACACAAAATTTCTGTCCGTCTACCATCTGCATCTACTTTTCGCTCGACTTTACCTTGGAGTTCATCATCAAAACTCGGCCACCCACAATGCGAAGAGAATTTATCAGCAGAAAGATAAAGTGGCGCATCACAACGTTTACAGACATAAATTCCGGGTTCTTTATGCTCGTTGTATTGACCTGTTCCCGGTCTTTCTGTTCCCTTTTGATTAATGACTCGATCTTCTTCAGAAGAAAGGGAATGATATCTGTTCATATGCAATGTCCTCCTTATAGAATTGTGGGATCATGTCCTTCGCGCCAAGGAATAAAGCGTCCTTTATAAGCGACTAGTCCCCACCCTACTATAGTGATCCATAAAAAAATAGGAACAAGTTTTTGAATAAAAACAAGCTGCATATGTTCCGATAAAACATCTGTTGCCAATGTATACATCCCCAAGGGAAAGATCACCGCCCATATAGCCGGATGGTAAGCAAAAGGCAATTTGAAGTAAAAATATCTCCAAACGCCCATTAAAACTAAAATAGGAATCCATGCAGTTGTCCAACACCATAAGAGAACAACGATTCCTTTCATAAAGGGCTGCACGGCTGCTAAGAAAGCCGGTATGTGCTGCAAATGAATAAATTGACTACCGTCGAAAACAGCAATAGCGGCAGCTCCCATACAAGTCCAATAAGCGGGATGCAAATCTTCGCCTCTAAAAGGGAGAAAGAACATGCGATAAATATTTAATGTCATCAACATCCCATAAAATAACACGCCAAATGTCCAAAATCCGAAGGCTCCCAATAACCAAGCAGGCTGAAGTAAAATACTGTGATTCCACAGCGTCGAAAGAGTAATTCCCGAGGAATGACAAGCAATCGTCATGAGTAACCAAAAAGGACTCACCTCTTGAATAGAAGCATGTGCATGAAAAAATAAGACACTGAAAATGGCATACACTAATATAATGGTTGATATCACGCCTAAAACAGCTAAGATTTCGCTCTCTCCTAAATAATCGGCTAGCAATAAGCGCACAGCAAGTGAATTACTTCCTGCACTAAATGTCAGCCATTTGAAAAGCGTTTTCACTTGTAAAAATTCTTGCACGACTTGCTTGGGAAAAAGATAGAAACGGCAAATGAATAAGAACAAAATCGAAAGATAGCCTAAAGCAGCTAATACTAAAAAAAGCCCTGACAGCATAAACCAGCCTGTCACATGCAAAGCCGTCGAAAGCGTAGCTGTCGCCATAACATAAGCAAAACAAACAGGATCCAAATTTTCAATGGCCGTTTTCATGTAACGCCTTATTTTTTTCTCTGTGCTCTCTGTGTACTCTGTAGTAAATGAATAAAAATAACCACAGAGTATACAGAGAGCACAGAGATTCTCTATTTTGCGTCGCTTGCTCTCCATTGCGCATGCACAACCAACGGATCTTTATCTTGGCTAAATTTGAATCCCATTTGCTGGCAAATTTTTAACATTCCTGCATTCTCTGAAAGGATATATGCATCCACCACTTCTATTTTTTCTTGCTCTGCAATGTGTAACAAATGCTGCATCAATTGCGTGCCCAGTCCTAATCCATGATAAGCATCTACAATCGTCATCGTCAAACGCGCTGTAGACGTATCGGGAATGCGTGCTAAGCGTCCAATGCCAATAATGTGCTTTTGAGGTTGATTCATTTCTGCTACGATTCCCCATTCACGATCATAATCCGTAAAACAAATGCGTATTAATCTTTCATGTGCTACACGCTCATCTAAACTCATAAACTCAAAATATTGTTGACGTACACTATGTTCAGATAATTCACGATGAAATTGCGTAATCAACATTTCATCTTCAGGCCGAATCGGTCTTAAAGTGACAGAAAGACCATTATTTAATTTGCAAGAGCGTACATAAGCCGCAGGATAAGGACGAATGGCTAAACGCGGCAACTGATGACTTGGCACATCAGCCTCATGTAAAACCACACGTGCATCTAAAGCAATGATTTCTTCATCTGAAGCAAACAAAGGATTGATATCGCATTCTTTGATGCGAGGATTCTCTACAATCAATTGCGAAAAATTAATGAGCATTTCTGCTAATTTATCGAGATCAACCGCTTTACGCCCTCTCACACCTTCCAAAGCTTCATAGATTTTCGTTTTTTGCATAAGTTGTTTAGCAAGATTAAAGTTGAGCGGTGGAATGGCTAACGCACGATCTTTAAACACCTCAACCAATTGCCCTCCCATTCCAAATAATAAGACAGGACCAAACTGCGGATCTGTCGAACTCCCTAAAATCAGTTCGTAGCCCCCTGCCAATTTAATCATGCGCTGTACTGTGACTCCTTCAAAATGTTCGGCCCCGGCTTTCTCAGTCACCGAAGCATGAATCTCATGAAATGCTTGTGCGACTTCTTCAGGCGTTTTTAAATTCAGTTTAACGCCCCCTACATCTGTTTTATGTGTGATTGTTTGAGAAAAAAGCTTTAACACAATGGGAAAACCCAATTCTTTGGCAACATTCACAGCTTCATGGGCTTTATAAGCCACTAGCGTTTTGACAACTGGAATATGGTAATCTTCTAAAATTTGCTTAGACTCAAATTCAGTCAACAAAGTACGCCCTTCTTGTTGCACCTGCTGAATTAATTTCTTCGCATGTCCTGGTTGTCCTTCTAATAAGAAATTTTCCTCTTCCGCCATCACCGCAGGATCTATCACAGGGAATTCATACAAGCTTTGAATGTTTTGGCTATAACGCCACATCGTCGCAAATGTTTTCGCTGCACTATCGGGGTATTCGAAAACAGGAATTTTCGCATTTGAAAGAATTTCTGCGCCTTTACGTACTGTTTCTCCTCCCATCCAGCTGGCCAACAGCGGTTTACCATTACTTTTTACTAACTGTTTAATACGCACAGCCGTCGCTGTTGGATCCGTCATATCTTGCGGCGAGAGAATCACTAACAACCCATCACTCACAGGGTCTTTAATCAGCACATCAATTGTTTGTGCATAACGCTCTGCACTCGCATCTCCTAGAATATCGACAGGGTTACTATGGCTCCACGCTGGAGGAAGTACTTGATCGAGAGTTTCTATTGTTTTTGTCGAGAGCGGAGTCAATTCAGCCTGATTCAAAACAACTGCATCTGTCGCCAACACACCGGGTCCTCCCGCATTTGTGACAATGGTTAAACGCGGCCCTTTAGGGCGTGGCTGCTTAGCCAAAACAGACGCCATACTGAATAGCTCTTCAATATTATTCACACGTAACACACCAATTCTTTCCAATGCCGCATCAAACACTTCGTCGCTTCCCGCTAAAGAACCTGTATGAGAGGCAGCCGCTTTAGCTGCTGCTTGACTGCGTCCCGCTTTAATCACAATAATCGGTTTTTCTAAAGCCACCTCACGTGCGGCAGTCATAAACGAGCGTGCATCTCCCACCGTTTCCATGTATAACAATAAGCTATGTGTGTTTGGATCACTTCCTAAATAATCAATGAGTGTTCCCCAATTTACATCTGCCATCGATCCAATGGAAACGAACGCACTAAATCCCACATTCTCTTGCAAACTCCAATCCAATACCGCTGTACACATAGCTCCTGATTGGCTAATAAAAGCCAAATTACCAGGCAACGCCATGCCTTTGGCAAAAGTCGCATTTAAACCATACACAGGATTCATCACACCCAAGCAGTTAGGTCCAATAATCGGCATCCGTCCCCGCCTTGCGTGAATCAAAATCTCTTCTTCCAATTTTTGACCTGACTCACCTAGTTCTTTAAAACCAGCCGAAATGATAATCGCTGTTTTCACGCCTGCTGCTACGCATTCTTCCACCAATTTAGGGACTGTGGGAGCTGGAGTCACGATAATGGCAAGATCAATTGATTCAGGAACAGCAGCTACCGTTGGATAAGATTTAATACCTAAAACTTGATCACGTTTGGGATTGATCGGATAAATGGTTCCAGAAAAAAAACCCTCTGTTAAATTTACCATAATCGTGCGTCCTACACTGCCCGGCGTATCTTTAGCTCCAATCACAGCCACAGTGCGCGCATGAAATAAAGCATCTAATCGTTGGGGATAACGATCGATAAAATTTTGAGAAGGATCCGTACGCTTCGACATGCAAAATTCTCCTTTTAATAATTTGCATTAAATCACGAACCCTATTAAAAAAACACGGTAAGAAATCTTCTACCATTATCGAGTTTTTTAACATGTCACAAAACATTGAACCTAAAGCTGATTTAACTAAAATCGCTAAACAAACCATGCTGGAAAAACATCTTTTATCTGACTTTTCACCAGACGTTGAACGTGAAGTAAACCAATTACAAAAGCCGGCGCAACCCACCTCTCCTTTTGTCAAAGATAAAAGAGATCTTTTATGGTTTTCGATTGACAATGATGACTCACGTGATCTAGATCAACTCACTTATGCAGAGCAATTAGAGAACCAAGAGTTTAAAATTTATATTGCCGTTGCAGATGTCGATAGCCTTGTCAAGAAAGGCTCGGCTATTGACCGTCATGCCCAGCAAAATACCACTTCTGTATATACACCGACTAAAATCTTTTCTATGCTTCCTGAACAACTTTCCACTAATCTAACCTCTTTAAATGAACATCAAGACCGTTTAGCTGTTGTGGTAGAAGTGCACGTGAAAGCAGATGGGGCTCTAGGCGCTTATAATCTTTATTCGGCTTATGTGCATAACCATGCTAAACTTGCTTATAATAGCGTATCAGCCTGGTTAGAGGGGACCGGAATCATGCCTGAAAGAATTACACAACAACCTGGTTTAGAAGAACAGATTCGGTTACAAGATCGCATTGCACAGTTACTCAAATACTACCGCCATGAACAAGGTGCGCTTACTTTACAGACTATTGAGCCACACGCCATTATTGAAGATCAGCAAATCGTAGATTTAAAAATCATTATGAAAAATCGTGCCCGTGATTTAATTGAAGATTTTATGATTGCGGCTAATACGGCAACTGCTCGTTTTTTAAAAAGCCATCAACTTCCTTCCTTACGGCGTATTGTCCGCACGCCTAAAAGATGGGATCGCATTGTAGAAATTGCACAAACATTGGGAGAACAGCTGCCGCCGGAGCCTGATGCAAAAGCCTTAGATCGCTTTTTGATTAAGCAACGCGTACTAGATCCTTTGCATTTTCCTGATCTTTCTTTGACGATTATCAAACTTTTAGGAAATGGAGAGTATATTGTAGAATATCCAGGAGATGCTCCCATTGGACATTTTAGTTTAGCTGTAAAAGACTATATTCACTCAACAGCACCCAATCGACGTTATCCTGATTTAATTACACAGCGTTTAATTAAAGCAGCGCTTGAAAATCAACCCGCTCCTTATACTCCGCGTGAATTGGAAACACTAGCTTATCAATGCACCTTAAAAGAAGATGAAGCCGAGAAAGTAGAGCGCAAACTACAAAAATGCGCCGCCATTGCACTGCTCGCCTCTAAAATGTATCACAATTTTGATGCCATTGTGACTGGAGCAAGCGCTAAAGGGACGTGGGTACGCATATTACATCCTCCCGTAAATGGTAAATTGGTTCAAGGAGCTGAACATGTCGATGTCGGTGATCAAATACGTGTAAAATTAATTCACATAGATATTGAAAAAGGATTTATTGATTTTGCGCGTATTTAAAATTAATTTGATTTAAAATTAAATTTAAATTAATTAAATAGACAAAGCATTATATTCTTAAATGTTACTCCTCATCAGGAGGCATTATGTCTGCAATTGTACAAAGTTCTCCCTCTTTGATACCCGATTTACCCGCTACCTGTAACTCTCGTTCTCTTCCTTTCTTGTTAACAAAAATCATCTCTTGTTAAAGACCTCTCTTGCAAAACCTAGATACACCCTTAGCTCCAAATGATTATATTTATGAATCTAAAAAACCCCACTCTTTCCCCGGAAGATTCATTTTGCTTTAAACACCAATTTAACATCGAGTTAGCTCATCTACGCTCTTAAATAAGATCAAAAAAGACAAGTTGAGCATCCGTTTCTGCTTTAATCAAAAGCACACTTTCTTGGCTAATCGCTGCCCCATCACCCGTACTTAGGATAACGCCATTGCAATCCACATTCCCTTTAATCATTTGAAGCCACCCGTAACGTTCAGGGCTCAACTGATACTCTAATGTATGACCTATTTCTAGCGTAGCTAAGTACACACTAACGTCTTGATGAATGTGCAAAGAGCCTTCTCGTCCATCACCGGAAATAATGAGACTCCATTGATTATGCTGAGAATTAGGTTCAAAGAATTTTTCTTGATAACTGGGTTTGAGGCTGCGTGCTTTGGGTAAAATCCACACTTGCAAAAAATGCACTTCTTCTTTGTCCGACGCATTGGTTTCACTATGCACAACGCCTGTACCGGCTGACATGAGTTGAATTCTTCCAGGACGCAGAATAGATCCATTGCCTATGTCATCTTGATGTGCCAATCCACCTTCAATGACAATCGAAAAAATTTCCATATCTTGATGACCGTGCAACGGAAAACCTACGCCAGGTTGCACGCGATCTTCATTAATGACACGTAAAGAGCGAAATCCTTGATGAGCAGGATCTTGATATTGACCGAATGAGAATGTATGAAACGTCTTCAACCAACCATAATCAAAATAAGCGCGGTCTCCTGATCGACGGACTTGGATAGACATAATATTCCTCATTTATTTTAAATATTTATTGATAGACTAAATGTAAACCGTCTATGGTAGGTTTAAAATTAAAAGGTAAAATTATGCAAACACTTTTAACTCCTCCTTTATTAAATAACAACTCCGGTGATAGCGTTTCTATTTGGATGGAAGAAGAAATTGCTTCTCCTCCTCCTTTACAAGAGGATATCAAAGCGGATGTTTGTATTGTCGGTGGAGGCATGGTTGGACTCACCTGTGCTTATTTTTTAGCGCGTCGTGGATTATCAGTAGTTGTTTTAGAAAGCGGCGCTTTAGGGGGCGGTCAATCTTCTCGCACGACAGGACATCTCACATGGGCTTTAGATGATCGATTTTATGAACTCGAACGTTTATTTGGCTTTGATGGTGCACGCATTGCGGCAGAAAGCCATCGTAATGCGATACATGCCATTGAAGAAGTCATCAAAATCGAAAATATTGACTGCGATTTTGAAAAATTAGATGCTTATTTATTTTTAGCTCCCGGTGATTCCCCTACTATTTTAGAAAAAGAATTTGAGACATTGCAACGCATTCGCATGCCTGTTGAAAAGCTACCACGAGCTCCCATTCACACATTTGACACAGGCCCTTGTTTACGTTTTACGAATCAAGCTCAATTTCATATCTTTAAGTATTTACGTGGATTAGTGGATGCCTTACTTCGCAAAGATGTCAAAATTTTTGCCCATACACACGTCAGTCGTATCCAAGGGGGCTCGCCTTGTTATGTCACCTCTTTGCAGCAACATATCGTCACAGCCAAATCGGTGATTGTTGCTACAAATACGCCCATCAACGATCGATTTATGATTCATACTAAGCAAGCGCCTTACCGTACTTATGTCATTGCAGGTGCAATTCCTAAAGGATCTGTTCCCAAAGGCCTTTATTATGATACACCTGATCCTTATCATTATATCCGCATTCAAAAGCATGCCACTGATCCTTTACGTGATTGGTTGTTGATCGGGGGTGAAGATCACAAAACAGGACAAGATGAAGAGATTTTGGAAAAATACGAACATTTAGAAGAATGGGCGCGCGAACGTTTTCCCATGATGCAAAAAGTGGATTTTCGCTGGTCAGGACAAGTCCTTGAACCCATTGATGGCCTCGCTTTCATTGGTCATAATCCCCATGATGAAAATGTCTATATTGCCACCGGTGATTCGGGAAATGGTTTAACGCATGGAACAATTGCAGGTTTGCTATTAGCGCACTTGATCATCGAAGGCTATCATCCTTGGGCGAAATTGTATGATCCCTCGCGTAAAACGTTGCAAGCAGCCGGAGAATTTGCCAAGGAAAATCTCAATGTCGCCGCACAATATGGTGAATGGATGATGCCGGGTGAAGTCGATGCTATTGATCAAATTCCTTTAGGTTCAGGCGCTGTGATTCGTGAAGGATTAAAAAAATATGCGGTGTACCGCGATGAACAAGGAAAAGCGCATTGCTATTCTGCTATTTGCCCGCATTTAGGCTGCTTTGTGCATTGGAATCAAGGTGAAAAAAGTTGGGATTGTCCCTGTCATGGCTCACGATTTAATGTAGATGGTGAGGTGTTGAATGGACCTGCTATTAGTGATCTTCCCCCTGCACCGCCTGAAGTCATCGAAGACCTTTCTGAGTAAAAGTTCAAATAAAC
Source organism: Parachlamydiaceae bacterium (assembly GCA_030147755.1). GTDB lineage: Bacteria > Chlamydiota > Chlamydiia > Chlamydiales > Parachlamydiaceae > JASBUW01. The sequence continues at coordinate 11,562 of JASBUW010000036.1, read as the reverse complement.
CTTAAAATCATACTTTGTGTATAAAAAGGCTAGTAATTAGTCACGCTATGCAAAGCATTTTGGTAACCGTTCAGATCCCCTCCTTTCGTCGAGGTAAAGAAGGTAATCAGGCCGTCTCGGCCTGTTTCTAATGCAGCTTAAATATTACCGATTTTCCATCACCATTACCAATTTTGCAATCTAGCCTATTTAAGCTGCATTAGAAACAGGCCGAGACGGCCTGATTACCTTCTTTACCTCGACGAAAGGAGGGATCTGAACGGTTACAATCATTTTTAAGATACGCTCTAGAGCGTGTCTTAAATCTAAATCTATTTATGGATGTGGTGTGACAGCAAGAAGGGTAATTATTCCTTTTTGGTCCATAATACCAAAAAATGCGATAATCACCTGGAGTTTTGTTTTGAGTATATGATTCAAAAACTTCTTCACCTTTCGGTCCAGTCATTTCATCATAATACCAGCTAATTCGGTGTAATCGATTTGAAACTCACTCATCGCTTAACATCTCATTCCACTTATCTAAATCCTTTTGAGTTAAACGATTCGTTTTACCTTCATAAGATTCTTGAAATCCTTCTTCTAATACTCCATGAAGCTTCTTTTTCTTAATAGCCTTCACCGTTTTGTGAAATACTTCTTTCATTAAATCACGAAAGGGAATATGGGCTTTCGCACATTCTATCCTTAAAAAAGTATGATCTTCTAATGGAACATCAAAGCTAACTCGTTTTGTTTGTTTCATATCTTATCCTTCATCCTATACTTTTATCTTAACATAAATGTGCTTTGATACAAGTATCACTTTATGGACAAATTTCATTACTCTGGTACGATTTGAAAGCCTTCTGAAAAAGCATTTATAAGGTGTCAAATGGATTAGCAAAAAAGTTTGGTTTAACCGCTTTAGCGTTTACTTTAGAAGGTTCTGCTCTAGTCGTTTCAATGTGTTGCTGCTGCCGCTTTTGTCCTGTACGCGCTGTCAACGAAATGCGCTTGCGTGGGATATCAATTTGCAACACTTCCACTTTAATTTTATCGCCCGTTTTGACGACTTCGCTAGGATGCTGAATATAGCGATCTGCCAATTCAGATAAATGCACAAGACCATCTTGATGAACACCAATGTCTACAAAAGCCCCGAAAGCCGTAACATTGGTGACAATACCTTCTAAGCGCATCCCCGGCTTGAGATCTTGAATGGCTAAAATATCATCACGAAATGCCGGCGGTTCGAAAGTTGCACGCGGATCCCTCCCCGGCTTTTTTAACTCTTCTATAATATCTGCCAGCGTAAATTCACCGATCGCTGCATAATGCTTGAGATCAATGCGCTGAGTCAACTGTGGATCACTTACCAGCTGTGTTAAGGGCACTCCTAAGTCTTGCGCCATTTGCTCTACAATCTCGTAACGCTCAGGATGAACAGCTGATGCATCCAAAGGATGCTCTCCATTGCGTATGCGCAAAAATCCGGCAGCTTGTTCGAAGGTCTTGGCACCAAAACCTGTCACTTGGCGCAATTGCTTGCGACTACGAAAAGCGCCTTGCTCTTCGCGATACTTCACAATTTTGCGTGCTAATGTGGAGCCTATTCCCGACACATAAGAGAGAAGCGAAGCGCTGGCTGTGTTGAGATCTACACCCACATGGTTCACACAGCTTTCTACGACATGTTGCAATTGATCGTGCAAAAGAGGTTGGTGCACATCATGCTGGTATTGTCCCACTCCAATAGACTTAGGATCAATTTTTACTAGCTCTGCCAAGGGATCTTGCAAGCGCCGCGCAATGGAAATGGCACCGCGAATGGTCAAATCTAGTTCAGGAAACTCTTCACGTGCCACATCAGACGCACTATACACACTTGCTCCGGATTCATTCACAGGAACAACCAGCGTGGTTGTGCATTTTGCGTCCGCTAAAACACGCTTCACAAACGCTTCTGTTTCACGTCCTGCTGTACCATTGCCCACTGCAATCGCATAAGGATGATGTTGCTGAACCAAATGCAGCAAAATTTTCTTGGCTTGCTCTTGGGCTTGCTCACCCTGTGAAAGGTAAATCGTGATCGATTCTAAATATTTACCTGTTGCATCTACTACCGCGCATTTACAACCTGTGCGTACACCAGGGTCGATTCCAATCACAGGACGTCCGCCTAAAGGGGAAGAAAGTAAAAGATGACGTAAGTTTTCAGCAAAAATAGCCACTGCCGCGCGATCAGAAGCTAATTTAAGATCTAAGCGCACATCTGTTTCCACACTGGGACATAATAATCGTCGAAAAGCGTCTTCTAATGCTTGTTGGAGGTGTATGCTAAAAGGAGAAGCGGGATTTACATGTAACATTTTTTTGATTTGATGCAGGACAGGTTCTGCTTCAATTTCAATAGAAAAATCTAGAATTTCCTCTTTCTCGCCTCGACGAATCGCCAAGTAACGATGCGAAGGAATCGTTTTCACTGCTTCCTTGAAGTCATAATATTGCTCAAATTTAGTGGGTTCATTTGCTTTATCAGTACGCACTTTGGATACCACCATCCCCTCTATCGCAAAAGCGTCACGCACCAGTGCGCGAATGGCCAGATCTTCAGCAATTTTTTCTGCTACAATATCGCGTGCACCTGCTAAAGCGGCTTGTGCATCTTCTACTCCTTTATCAGCAGACACGTAAGCTTGAGCAGCAGTCTCCGGATCTTCTAAAGATTGTTCTAAGATTAATTGAGCTAAAGGCTCTAATCCTTTTTCACGCGCAATCATCGCACGTGTACGTCGTTTCGGTTTATAAGGCAAGTAAAGATCTTCTAGCGTTGTTTTAGACGTGCAAGCTAAAATTTGTGCGCGCAGTTCTTCCGTCAATTTACTTTGGCTTTCAATGGAAGATAAGATGGTTTGACGACGTTCCTCTAATTCTTGCAAGTAGGTATAGCGCTCTTGAATATCTTTGATCTGGACCTCATCTAGGTTTCCCGTTGCCTCTTTACGGTAGCGTGCAATAAAGGGAATGGTATTGCCCCCCTCTAATAATTGTATCACGGATTGCACGGCAGCTAAAGGGATTCCAAGCTCTTGAGAGACTTGAAGAAAAAAAGGCGAGGAAGCAAATGTTTGCATGATAATCCTTCATAAATAAAACAGTTAGATGAGACCTAATGTTTTAAAAGAAAAAGGATTAGAAAGCAAGGGGTTCTACTTTTAATAAATGCGATAAGTCAGCACTCTCCATTTCCCCTCTTCTCCCCTCCGTAAGGTGAGAATCTCTACTGAAGCGGGGCCGCGTTCAAACTGCGTATCGAATTCGACACTCATGTAAGCTCCTTTGGGCAAATTAGGAGCATCCCAACCAAATCTTTGATCTCTTAATGTTCTAGATTTGACTCTACCGAAAGGCTTGCGTTTTTGTTCTAAAGTCATCACCCATTGCTGTTGGGTAATAGTTTTTTGAAATAAAGGATCACCCTTAAGCCAACTTTGGGCGTAATGACCGCGATCTAAGCCATCCACATACTCCTTAGCAGCCAAATTCGCTTCTAACATCCACGCAGCCCTATCGCTTGCATTATGTCTTTGTTCCAAACTTCTAGCTGAATATGGGGTCGTTTCCTGAATGAGATACGAAACAGCTTTAGGAAGTGTTTCTTCCGCTTGAGCAAGTGCAGCTATCCCCCCACAACTTAGGAAGGCTACACGAAAAAATGTATGCATGAAAAATACTCCTACAAAGCATTGTAGCGTAGACTTTAGTCTGCGCTACAAATACTAAAAAAATTAGCGTTTAGAATTGCTTGATTGCTGATTTCCGTTTGGTTGTTGATGACCATGAACTGAGCACTGTCCAAAAAGTCCTTTTAATTGCTCTTCATAACAATTACAGCATTGCTTTTGGGCTATTTTTTGCTGCCAGCGACTATGATTGGCTTCTGCCACAATACGTGCAATTTCATCAATTTTATGGTCATTGGCTTTAATATGTTCTTTGATCTTTTCTTTCAAAACTTCCATCCAAGCCATATCAGCAACTTCTAGAAGCTTATGCGCTTTGTCACAGCAATCTCCATGAGAATGTTGATGACTCCCACAACTCTGGCTATGACAACCACAAGAACTTCCTCCACAGCAATGGCAATGACCGGAATGACAACCACAATTCCCTTTTCCTTGATGAGAATGTGTTCCGCAACATGAATCATGACAAGACATAATAACCTCCTTATAAAAAACTAAACTATTTCACTTCTCAAACTTTAACTCTTTTATCTCAGTCTTTTTGCATAAATTCAATCAAAATTTTTAATTTAATTAAATCATTGGATAACAGTTAGTTAATACTGTTATTTCGTATTGACCATCCAAGCGGAAAATTGATCTAAAAAGCGCCAAAATCCCGGTAAATGTTCAAGAGGAAAATGATATTTTTTATCGGCGTCTTGAAGAATATGTTTAAAGCAATCTAGCCATACCTGACGCGCTGCTTCATCAATTGCAAAAGGCAGATGACGTTGCCGCATCCGAGGTGGACCTATCTGCTGTTGATAAAGGGGCGGTCCTCCCAAAATAAACACAAAGAAAGCCGCAGAACGTTTAGAAGCTTCGCGCATATCAGCGGGAAACAGATGACGAATGGAAGACTTTTCTAATTCAAGATAAAAGTCTTCTAGCATGTGATAAATTTGATCCTCGCCCATTAACGCATAGATGGCAGGATGAGGATTAATCCCTTGCGGAGGACCTTCCGGAGGGACATAAAGGGGGCGATCAGTTGACATATGAATTTTCCGAGTAAAAATAATTAACTGCTCTGTGCTCTCTGTGTACTCTTTGGTAATTGATTTAGTTTTACCACAGAGGACACAGAGAACACAGAGAAAAGAAAAATTTATTTATGACCTATTTGATAAATGGGATAAATGTCAATGTTGGTTTCTTCATAAGGATGCGCCTCTTTAATAGCCTCAAGGACTATTTGAAGACGCTCTCTTAAACAAATCGTTTCGATTCGTTCTTCTGCTACCGTTTCTAAGACATTTTCTTGTCCTATAAAAGGCTTTGCTCCTTGTTTGGGCATAAAACGCCCTATGCCTTTAACCGAAAACGATCCAAAGGCATACCGCTCGCTTTCTCCCGCTCCTGCTCGCCCCATGGCTTCTCGCACCTGATCAGCATGAGTTTCAGGGACAATCACGACGAGTGTCACATAATTTGATAAGACGAGTTCATTCATCATGTTGCATGCATTCCTAAAAGCGTGTTTATCTTGTTGCCTTTACTTTGGATGTTTTATGCTTATTTTTTTGCGCACGTTTAGAGACAAAGTCTTCTACATCTTTGAGAGCATTTTTAGTTGTGCCTAATTTAGCGTTGTTTTTTCCCACTAGCGTTGTTACAAATTCACCCGTCTCTTGATCTACCATTTGAAAATGATCGCCTTTTATGCGATCTGCTACAATTCCCAGTTTTGCTAATTTACTTAAAAGTGTTCTAAACCTAATATTTCCGGCGTGTAGATCTTGCAATTCTGCAAGTAAAGGCTCATTGGCAGTGTTTTTTTCAATGGCTTCTAAAGCCAATTGACTTTGTTTTTCTTTAGCTGATCGTTCTGCTTTTTGAGGAGATTCCGGGCTTTTTTCAGATCTCGTTTTTTCTTTCTTTTGAATAGGTTTTTCTTCCGAAAGAGAAGGAATTTCTTTTATCTCAGTCGCTTCTGTTTGGATCTTTAACTCTTGTTTTTCTTCCGGTTGAGGTTGGGGAGCTATTTCTTTTTCTTCTACAAGAGCAACCGTTTCTAATTCCTGAATAAACTGTTGATATTTTGTACGTTCTTTTTCTGTGAAATGAGCTGCAGGAGTCCACAAGAAAGTAAATAATCGATCAAAAACTTCTTGAACATTTGGCAATAACAAAAGAGGCCCATACATTTTCACTACCTGCGTGCGCCACCAATGCGAATAAATTTCTTCTGGCGTCGAGTTGATAAGGCTATCACCGAACCGTAATATTTTTGTGTTTTTATCTATAGACTCTACTGCTGCTCTGTGCATCGTGCTAAAATTGTTTCGTAAGGTCCGATAAGCAACTTCTGCTTCGAATAGTTGTTCCACTTTTAAAGGAGGCTTTTGCAAAGCATTCAAGCGCTCTAATAAAATAGTGGTATCTTGAATGCAAGTTTGATAAAAATTTTGTAAAATTTTGATATTTGATTCCATCAAAGCTTGAATTTTTAAACTCAGTGGAGTGTCTGGTAAAGTTTCACCCTTTAAATACTCGTCCTTAATATAAAGCATCCATTCTTTTAATAAATTCAAATTTTCTATCCATACATTCAAAGCAGAGGGATTTATTTCTTTTTGATTACAAAAAAAATAAAGACAATTTAAATAAATAATAGAATTAAACGCATACGTAGGCGCATTAAGGTAACAAGCACGCTGGATTACATCTTCCGAAATACCTTTTATTTCGAATAAAGAATAGACGCGTTCAGAAAATATTTTATGACTGGAAAGTACTTCAAATCCTCTATCTACTGCGCTTTTTAAAGCATCTCGTCTAGGTAAAAACTGTTCTGTCTGTAAACTTTTATAGGAAGTTTGCTGAATATGATCAGACAACATTTTGACAAAACTTTTCTCCTCTTTACTTGTTACTGCCATTTCTGCTAAATGTTCTCGAATCAATTCTAGAAGAGCCTCTACATGAGCCCGATCCACCTTATATTCAAAATCTTGAGGATAAAATTGAGTCAATAAATAATCATAAAGCTCTTGATGATCTTGAGTACTCAAATGAAATAAAAGCTGACGAAGGGCTTTTAAACCTGCCCAAGGATCAGATTGAGGGGTATAAGCCAATAACGAAAGATCAGAAGATGTAGATCTTCTTTGAATTTTTTGAGATTTTGATTTCATCATATCAAAACTCTTATTAGATTTTTCGATGGATTGATGCAGGTCTTCCAAGCACTTTCGAACAAGTTGTTCTAATTCAGGATTATAGCGATTCATACTCAGATAAATTCTTCTGTATTTGCGTATACGGTCAAGCTGAGAGACAAGATCCTCAAAAATATGCTCCCCAATAAAATCATCTGTATAAAGGCGAAAATGACTTTTAATTTTTTGAATAGTTGCTTTGACAGATAAATAGGTCATACTATCTAAAAATTGCTCTTTCGTGACAGGATAAGCAAAAGAGCCGTATTGTTTCATCAAAAGAAAAAGTGTTCCTCCCGTTTGCCCATTTAATTTTTTGGCTTTCTCTTTTAAATGAGGAAATTCTTGGTTGACCCATTGTCCTTGAATAATTTTTAATTGACGCTCGAAGCTCTGTAAACCAGTAGAAACAAATTCTTTCTTTGTTTTCTCTATTATTTGTCTATAAGACCTCGCATTAAGCTGCCCTTGAATACTTGCTTCTATAGCCTGAAATGCTTCTACGCCTGTTTGAAATGTTTGCCCCGCTTCACCCTGTGAACCGCCTACTATCGGTGTAATCCCAAAGTTCATATAAACCCCTTAAGAATCTGTTATTGTTTTAACACATTAATCTCTATTAAAATAAAACAAAACATGTTTAAAACAAACATTTAAAATTATATTTTTAGTTTTTAAATAATTGCTCCAATACATCACAAAATCGTTTTATTTCTTCTTCGGTATTAAAGTAATGCACAGAGGCGCGCACCAAACTAGGCAATCCTCGCGCTTCCATATCGGAACGTGCATACTCGGCTAAAGACACTGACACATTAATACTTTGAGCCCTGAGCTTTAAGCAAATGTCCTCTGCTGTTAAACCTTTTGCGTTAAATGTCACAATGCCACACTTCTCTTTCCCCAAATCTTGTAGGGTGACTTCCGGTAATTCAGCTAATTGGGTTCTGAAGTGTTGTGCTAAAGTGGAAATACGTTGCCAAATGTTGTCTAGTCCCCAGCTCAATGCATATTCAATGGCGACTCCTAACCCGATTTTGTTTGCATAATTGGTTTCCCATGTCTCAAAACGCTGTGCATGTGGATGCATACGATAGTCGTTTTGACTGATCCACTTAGCAGCATGCAAATCTAAAAAAGGAGGGTCTAGCTTTTCGATTTGTTTTTGATTCACATAGAGAAATCCGGTTCCTCGCGGTCCACGCAAATATTTTCTTCCTGTCGCACACAAAGCATCACATCCGATTTCTTGCACGTCAATGGGCATTTGCCCCACAGACTGGGTGGCATCCAACAAATAAAAAATTCCTGCTTCGCGCGCTATTTGCCCCACAGCTTGCGCAGGATTCACTAATCCGCCCTGAGTGGGAACATGCGTGATCGCAATGAGCTTTGTACGTGCATCGATTTGCTTTTTTAAAGCATCCAAAGAAAGTTGCCCATATTCGTCATTAGAAATGACTTCTATCTGAATACCTCTCTTTTTGGCCATGTGCAAGAAAGCAATGTAATTACTCGCATATTCTGCGACGGCCGTGATAATTTTATCCCCTGGTTGAAAATCGAAACTATAAAAGATCATCTCCCACGCACGCGTCGCATTTTCCATAAAGGCAATTTCAGATGGTTGACAATGAAGAAGTTGACTAGCTGCGTGATAAAAATGTTGAATGCGTGGTTCAGCTAAAGCGGCGGCTTCATATCCTCCGCGTTCCACTTCTAATTGAAAATGGGCTTGAACAGCTTCAATCACCGGTTGGGGCATGAGGGCAGCGCCTGCATTATTAAAATGCAAAACATGTTGACATCCAGGTGTTTCCTGCCGCGCTTTATGAACGTTGATCATGTGAATTCTTATCCTTTGTTGACCAGAATTTTAAAAGTATGCCATGAAACATAAAAAAGGATGATGCGATGAAATTAAAAGGTTTGCAAGCAAAAACCAGAGAATGGATCCATCGCTACGGCTATGCTGAGATCATGGGAATCGTGGGAGCTTATGTAGGGTATTTTCTTGCTCTCTTTTTTTTAGCAGATTTGCCTCTTTTGCTCGCCTATGTGAGCTCTGTTTTTGAAAGCTTAGGGTATTATAGCACGATTTTAATACGTGAATTATCAAAAAGTAAAAAGCAGCATTCCACTTTAAAAACACTCTTTCACCTGCTGACGGAATTTGGCCCCTCTGAATTTTTGGACACTCTGATTCTGCGTCCACTGGCTATTGATTTTAGCGTCGCCTATTTTGGTGTCTATTTTGGTGTTTTTATGGGAAAAATTTTGGGAGATGTCGCATTTTATATTCCCGTCATTCTTTCTTATGAATTACGTCAGCATTTCTATCGCAAAAAAGAAACACAGCAAAAAGAAACCTAAAAGGGAACTATGAACTCTAAGTAACGAACTCTGAATGATAGCCGCATGATTTTTTAACAAAAATTTAGTACATTTTTTTAGTTTCTTGCCAAGTATGCATGCCATGTTTGAGATAATGAGGTATAAGGTTATTCCAAGATAGCTGGAGTCAGGTGATGGGCTGCTAGTTGTTGAGATATCCGTGCGCCCTTGTCCATCTTCAAAAGCATGTAGCCACTCTAGCTCTTGGTACAAAATTTCAATCAGCCCCTGAGCAAATGATGTAGCGGGAAGGCACTCTAATTACCGATTTTTGAATTCACTTGCATATAAAAATAATCTTTGTATAAAATTATCTAAAATGTATCTAAATAAAATTGGTAATATACATAAACAACTTAGTTAAAAAATTATCAAGATGTACTTCTTGCTCTTAAAGAAATTAATCATGATGAAGCGAACAAAAAACTATGGGATAGGACATGTTTACACATGATCCTAAGATGAAAGATGCATTGTTAAGTCGCATGTATGCGTTAGAGGTATAGTTTTAAAATTAAAATTTAGAAGGAATTCCTATGTCTATTCAATCTGTCCGTACTTTATCTACTTCAACTTATCAGTCATTCTCAGCTTATATGACAGTTCGGCAACAAAAAGTAGCGACTGTAGCTTTGTTGATAGTGGGGTGTTTAGCTGCTTTTTTTGCCTATTATTGGTATTGCTTTGGTTCGAAAAAAAGGAATGTGCAAGTCAATAATGCAAATAATAATGTCAAGAATAATGGTGCTGATGCACAAATCAACAATTTGTGGCAAAACCAGATTGATAAGATGAATAAAACAGTACAAGAATTAGAAAATCAAGTAGAAGAAACTTTAGCAGCAGCAGATCAACAGATTCAATTGCAAGCTCAGCAAATGATGAATATACCCATTCAACATGATTTAAATAATTTTATTGCAGCTCCAAAGCCTGCTCCTGCTCCGATTCCACGACCTGTGGTGCCAGCTGCTGTACCTCATGCTGTTCTACCTCAAGTTGTAGCGCCTCCACCTATACACGTTGCTCCTCCTCAACTGGTAGTGGCTCTTGCCCCTAGACAGAATTTTACAGCATTGCCCGAATTAGTGGATCACATAGATACAGCAATTAGCTATTTAAGTGATTTAAAAAAGAGCATGAATCAAAGAGGGATAGCTACAAATTCTATAGATTTGACAAGTATGATTGCTAACTATCATACACAGGTTAAACCTACTTTGGTCCACCCGATAGAGGAAGCTGATGATGCACAACGTTTAAAGTGGAAAAATCTGTTACATACATTTGATAAAGCTGCGAGAGGTTTATTGAGCTGCTGTATGCATGTAGGTGACCACTTTGTGATTGATAAAGATCGGAATGAACTAGATCTCATAGCGAAATTTTCTAAATGTTTAAGCCCTGTTTATCATTGTCTGGCGGAGAGTTATTATTTAGCGAGTCGTTGCGAAGAAGCTTTTGAAATGACTGACAAAATAGTAAATGATAAAAAATCCAAAGAGAAGTTGTTTATTAATATTGCTGACTATTACTATCAGCAGGGTCAATTGAAAGAGGCAGTTAATATACTTGAAAAAATTAATGATGATAAAGTGGCTAAAACAAAAGGTTATGCTAAAATAGTAGAAGCTTATTGCCAAAAAGGTCAACCTGAAGAAGCTACTAAAGTGCTTGAAAAAATTTATAGTGGCGATAAAGTGATTAAAGAAACAGGTTATGTTCAAATAGCAGAAGCCTATCTTAAGAAAGATCAACTTGAAAAAGCTCTTAAAGCGTTTGAAGAAATTATTAACAATAAAGCAGCTAGAGAAACGGGTTATACCCAAATAGCATGGGCTTATTATCAAAAAAATCAGCTTAAAGATGCTTTCAAGGTACTCGATAAAATTTATGTCGACAAAAAAGTTAAAGATGACTGTTTAGTGAAAATAGCAGATGATTGCTACAAGAAAAATAAACGCGAAGAAGCTCGAGAGGCGATTCGTAAAGTAAGTTTGAATAATCCTAATAGACAAACTCTCCTCAAAAAATATGAGTAGCAAAATATGATTTTGCATTAAATGAAGTGGACATCCTTTGTCCACTTACATGGTAGTATAGGTTCACTGTGTACATAGACTGTTTGCCCTTTGTGCGGTAGCACTATAACTGCATTAGCCCAGACCGAGCGCGTTTAGCGCTCGTTCTGGGATTTAACGTACAATATATTGCACTGCGGTTAGCAGTGCTACACG
>JASBUW010000035.1 GCA_030147755.1 Parachlamydiaceae bacterium | reverse complement strand
CGTGTAGCACTGCTAACCGCAGTGCAATATATTGTACGTTAAATCCCAGAACGAGCGCTAAACGCGCTCGGTCTGGGCTAATGCAGTTATAGTGCTACCGCACAAAGGGCAAACAGTCTATGTACACAGTGAACCTATACTTAACGACAACGACAAGAAGGACAAATGATTTTTTGTCCACTTAGTCGTTTTTCGTTGTCGTTAAGGTCGCTTTTGTCGTTTGCGTCGTTTGTCGTTTTTTGTTAAGAAAGCTTCACAATTGCAACTGTAATGTTATCCTCAGATGCACGAGCTGCATAAACAAGTTGCTTAGAGATATCTTCTAAAGAACACCCTCGATTAATCAAACAACGAATAGTATCTCCTATTTCATTTGTGGAAGCCACCGCAGTTAATCCATCAGACATTAAAATCAAATATTCATTATTTTCTTCTGCTTTGTCAAAAGAAAAGTAGCTAATTTCCGGACTAACCGGTACGCAACAAAGACCATCCATCCCTTTAATTCCGTGATCTCCAATTGCTCGTCCCATACCTAAAAGGGCATTTATTCTATAAGTATCTTTAGCATATAAGATTATTCCACCTCGCTTATAGATTTTTTGGTGACATCGTTCATCTGATAGAACTGCATCTATACTAACCTGTTTAATTTGCGCTTTATCTATAAAAATAGCTCTCGAGTCTCCTACATTGCCTATCCACACTTTTTCTCCAAGAAGGAGTGCAACAACAGCTGTCGTTCCTCCTTCTCCTTTACTTTCTGCATACATTTGATCTATTCTTTTAAGACTATTCGATAATGCCTTTCCAATCTGTTCTTCAGATAAATTTTGACTATTATAGCTTTCTAAAGCTTTTATCAATTCTTCTTTCAAATGATTTCTCACAAAATGCGCAGCTTGAGCTCCGGGGGATAAATTTCCCTGGCATCGATTTTGATCACTTACATGGCCATGTCCATCAAACACGCCTACTAATTGAAATTTGCACGTTTGATCACCTATGCGAAAGTCATCTAACTCATCTATGAGATAAGCATCTTCCATATGAGTTCGATCTCCTTGATAAGCCGTCACACTGACTAATTTGCCATTTAATTCACGTTCTTCTGTTTGAAAATGATTCAAAATATTCGCTGGGATATCACTTAATATGAGCTCAAAATCTTTTTTCTTTTCCATTTTCTGTTGTTCATTTGCAACTCGCAAATGTTCTTCCACTTTCTCTTGAAAGGTTCTCTTTTTTTTTAGTTTAGAGGATGCAAATTCTACCGCTCTAGCTTGTTGTTGTTGGATTAGCTCTGTAAATATCACCCTTGTCAATCCCTTAATATTTCTCTTAGTATTTGCTAATTGTTCGTGTTCATTCGCCTGCTCATTTTCAACCCCTTGACAAATAAGATTATAAGCTAGATTTTGCGCCCAATGCGTAATAGCGGCTAGTGAATTAAAATCAAATAATAATGTAGAATTCATAAAATAATTTTTTGTTATATTTTATATAAATATTTAACTTTATTTAAATCAAAGAAACTATTCTACAAAACAGTTTATTTATTTTCAATCATCAGCTAAAACCAATTTTAGCATTTATTCATAGGACCATTTGCCATGTGGGCTTATACATTTAGACGTCTCTTGCTTTTACCATTGACATTGTTCTGTATTGTCTTGGTGAATTTTGTCATCATCAATTTAGCACCTGGTGATCCGGTGTCTTATGGCGAAATTTCACAAGAAGGCACAGCAAGCCGCCGTGAAGATCGCTCGATGGCTTTTAGCAGTGATGAGCGTTACTTACAATTTCGCGAATTTTACGGATTAACCCTCCCTATTCTTTTTAACCCTTGGCCATGGCTTTCATATACTTATGTAGAGCAAACACTTTGGCAGCTTGTGCATCATCGCCAATCTCCTCAAAGTGCGCATGAAATGCCTTTTAAAGATTACAACAACTTGCGCGTTACTTTCGGAGATCAGGCACGCTTCGTCATGCCGCATCTAATGGCCATTCTAGAAAATGACCAAACGCTACCTGATATGCAACGTTTAGCAGCTCATTTTTTTGTGCGAGGAGGAACACGTATTGGCTATATCGGCCCTCAACTCACCGCTGAACAGAAAGCCTGGAATCGTCGCATCACACAAGATGATCAAATACTGCGTTCTTTTTTATGGCCTCCTACAACATCCTCTAGTGATATCCAGCAAAAAATTGGAGACATGCGCAAATGGTATGAAGCCAATACTTTATTTTATCAATTTCAACCAACATTTAGAGAAAAAATCGCGATTTTTTTCTTAGAAACGCGTTTTGTGCGCTATATGAGCCGTGTACTGAGTCTTGATTTTGGCACTTTACGCAACGATTCCAGTAAAACAGTCTTAAGTGAAGTCACCAAACGCTTTAAGTATTCTCTTACGCTCGCTTTATTGCCTATGCTGATTACGTTCGTCATTTGTCAATTTTTTGGATTCCTCATGGCGTATTATCAACGGCGCTGGCCTGATTATGTGCTTAATCTCATTTTCTTGGTGCTCTATGCGATACCTGTGTTCGTCGTTGCGCCTTTTTTGATTGAAAAGGTTGCACTTCATCATTGCTTTCCTTTTTTCCACACACCTATTCCTATTAGTGGATTTTCCAGTCCGGATCGCATCTATGATCAACAAACTTCTTGGCAACGTCTGGTAGACATTTTGCAACATATTGCGCTTCCTTTAGTGGCAGTTTTATATGGCAGCTTAGCTTCTGAAGCGCGTTTATCACGCACAGCCGTTTTAGAGGTATTGCGTCAAGATTATGTGCGAACGGCATGGGCCAAAGGATTGTCCCCTTTCAGAATTCTTTTTAAGCATGTGGGACGCAACGCAGCCATTACCGTCGTGACTTCTTTGGCTGGATCCTTAGGCATTATCTTGGGAGGATCGTTGATTGTCGAAACATTATTCGATATTAATGGCTTTGGAAAATTCTTTTACGAAGCAGTGATTAATCGCGATTACAATGTGATTATGTTTTCTGCTTTAGCAGGATCTTTTCTCACGCTTGTGGGCTATCTTGTGGCTGATTTGGCTTATATGTGGTTAGATCCGCGTATCACGTTAGATTAAACTCATAATTTCATTTGAAATTCTAATGAAGAAAAATATAAGATCCCGCGACGTGCCTCTTTTCTTAATTTCACTCATGGTACGACTATGCAAGTCACAGCTTCTCAATTTTTTTGTGGACCTAAATTTACTCCTATTCTTAACGGATGTGTAACCGTTACACAACATGAACATTATGAGCATTCTCTCATCACCCAAGAGAAAGTCGGAGTCATTAAACAGCTTTTTTCTTGGGATGAAAAACAAAAAGTTGTTTTAGATGTGTTTATGAAAACTTTAAGCGACGCTTTTAATGCTGTTTCTAAACAGTCGGCAGATAGGGGTTTCCTTGAGCACAAAGAAGAAGCAGTTGAAAAGTTTTTTGTTGAGCAGCTTGGTCCACCTATTAGAGAATTTAAAACATGGTGCGATCAAGAAATAAAGGATCTGCATCATGTTCATGGCGCCATTTTTATCTCCCTAGAACTTGGTTTCCTTGATCCTCTCATTGAAAAAGTGAAAAAAATCTTAGATCAGTATCCTGCAAGCCTAAGCAAAACAATTATTGACATTTTAGAAGAGGAAGAATTAGAAGAAAATAGAAGGATTCAACCAGCCTGTGAATCTCTAGAAAATCAGACTATCACACTTAACAATAGAATAGCAAAATTACAATTGAAACAATTAGAAGAAATGAAGTCCAAAAAATCTGAAAAAAATCAAAAAAAAGAATCCAGTAAACTTCATACACGCATAAAAAAAATCAGTGCCTACCAAATCAACCTACTTGAAGTACAAGGTAAATTGGTTCAAAAATACACTGAATTTATGCAAAAACGTGACCTTCCCACTCCTCGCCCTTTTATCGGAAAAGAAGGTTATTTTAAAGACGCTTCTTATGCCTTCATTCCCCATCGCTGGTTGCGTGAGCTCTTATCCTACGCTAAGCTAGCTGATTGGATAAAAATAGCACAACACGCCAAAAAAGAATCCACTTATTACCAAAATCGCGTTCAATTAAAAAAATCAAATAATCATTTAATTAAAGAGATTGGTCAAGACATCTTAAATTATTTATTCTCTCTTTCTAATGACAAAATTGATCAAGCAGATGCCACTGGCTCTAAAATGCAAAATCAAGAAAATGGAGTGATAACTATAGATGAAACAATCGGCGGCAATCGCTCGCTAATCTCAAAATTTGCTGATGAGGGATTAGCAGCTATGAAAAGAGCTGAAAAATCAGATTGGAAAATTTTTGGAGATAAAAACAATATTAAAGGACTCTATTATATTTATTGTCTGCTTGCCAGCCTCCAAATGGCTAAAGCTGCTAGAAGTAAAATTTTAGAGGAAACAGGAGAAGAAGGAACAGATAAAGATTGGTTTTCTCCAAGAGTAGTTGCTGTAGAAGGTAGTATCACTGCTCGCGTAAGAAGTATGAGCCTACAATCAGTTTCATTCAACAAAAAGCTAGAAATAGATCCTTATCTTATAGGCACAAGAATCTTTACTTATGTTAACAGTTATCTCGATGCAATTGAGGAAGCTAAACTATGTTTTGAAAAGATAGCCACCCATTCTACTTGTGCACCATTACTTACAAAAGAAAACGTGGAGTCAAATACCGTGTTAACTACTTTTGAAAAGCAAATTAAAGTTTTTACAGACAAGTTAAAAGATCAACGTTTAGTCCCGGTTAAACACAATTCTTTCTATGTAAAACTGAATTAAATGGGCTCATGAAACATCAACATTTAACCTATTGGCAAACTGTTTGGAAGCAATTTTGTCGCCATCGATTGGGCGTCGTCGCTCTTTTAGTTGTCGTTTTTTTTGTGCTTGTGGGCATTTATGCACCTCTTCTCGCTTCTAGCAAACCTTTGATCGTTCAATTTCAAGGTGAATGGTATTTTCCTCTTTTTCGCTATCTTTTTTATCCTGCTTTCTTCACTAAGTATCTTGATATCTTTTATAATTTGTTGATGTTCACCTTTCCATTATTCGTTTGCGCCTGGATTATCTTTCGCCATCATCCTCAAAAACGCTTCTGGATTTTAGCAAGTATTGGTTGCTTACACATTTTGCTTTTTTTATTCTTAATTCTGGATCCGCCTCGTGATCCGGCCGTCAGTCCTGCCATCAACCAATACCGACAAGAACAACTGCAGAAGCATTTGCAGAAAATGAAATTTGCCCCTCTTCTTACTTCACCTCTTTTACCTGACTGGCATCAAGATCTACAAGACATGACTCCTTATGCCCAACTGAATCTAGTGTTACGCTATCAGCACCATCAACTGCAGCATCAACGCTTGCAGATTTATGAGCAAGATTATGAAGCACAAGCTAAACGCCGCGGACAATCCCATACGCTCTTTCCCTCACTATGGAATCTTACTTATCAACAAGAAAAATCCGAACAAGAACGTCATCAACAAGTTCTCAATCAACTGCAAGCTAGTTATTCGCAATCTCAATCTTTACTCACTCTTCTGAAACAAAGTTGTGAGCCACTTAAAGAATCTATTTATTCTTCTCTGCCTCCTTGGTTGATTTGTTCTTTTCTCACTAAACTTTCTTCTAAAGATCTAGCAAGCTTCTTAGAAGCCAAACGAATTGTCGATAAATATGAACGTGCACAAGCTGAGTTGCTTTATTTACAAGAACGCCATACGTGGTTAGACACGCAAGTGAAGCAATTGCATGGTGAAGTGATGCCACTGATTCGTCCCTTTCATTGGGAAGATGATGCGGGTGGCGATCAAAGCCTCAATCATTTTGTGAGTTGGTGGGATCTCACGCGTATCAATCGCAAGGATATGGTCTCTGCCTTAATTTTTGGCGTGCGCATTTCTTTATCTGTGGGATTATTGGCCATTGGACTCGCCTTATTGATTGGCATTCCCATTGGAGCATTCGCAGGCTATTATGGAGGCAAAATAGATTTAATGGCGTATCGCTTAATTGAGATTTGGGAATCGATGCCAACTTTTTTCATGTTGCTAATGATTGTCGCTTTCCTGCAAAGTAAATCCATTTTCTTGGTGATTGCCGTGATTGGCTTATTTGGTTGGACCGGTTTCAGTCGATTTGTGCGCGGCGAATTTTTTCGCCAAAAACAAATGCTTTATGTCGAAGCTTGTCGTGCAATGGGATATCCCGATCGCACGATTATGTTCTCGCATTTGCTTCCTAATGCGATTCCCCCCTTATTAACATTAGTCCCTTTTGCCATCATGGGAGCCATCACCAGCGAAGCTGGTTTATCCTTTCTGGGATTAGGCGAAGAAGGATCTAACTCTTGGGGAGTCCTCATGGACGAAGGAAGAACGGCTTTTCCTGCCGAAAGCTATCTCTTGTGGCCACCGGCCATTCTACTTACCATTTTGCTTGTAGCTATCGCGTTAGTGGGCGATAGCTTACGAGATGCTTTGGATCCTAAATTACATGCGTATTGAAGAAAGTTTTGAACTTATGTTCAAACTCACGACTGCTAGTGAAACAAAGCACTAGAATTTAAGGCGGCGGCGGTCTTCCTGACGTCCCATACATAGTCAATGCAAAAGGTATAACATTATCGGCAAACTTAGGGATAATGGGGTCATAACTTGGATCGTCAGCTATATACTGATATTGTAAGTATATATAAACTGTCTGCCCCCCTCCTTGACGAACTTGGAATGCTTTAGGGAATTCAAAATTAAATTGGTATGAAAAATTTTGAATTGTACCGTTTGTTGGAGGTGTTATTATTACACCTGTACCTGATTGAACTAGGGTAAATTGTTGATAAGTACCTTGAATTGGATTAACTTGTGACCCAAAATTTGAATCAGAAAATGTGAAATTACTCCAGACAAGCTGTGTCTTGAAAGTAAAGCTTGTATTTAATGCTATCAAGTTTAATGTATAGCTTACCCGAAAGTTGCTCTGAAGTTAATACTTGGACACCACCATCTACTAATTGAAACCAAGGATGTACGCCACTATCAGGACGTAAGCCAACAGGTGAAAAGCTTGTATCTATAACTGCCATGGGCATATAACCGATTTTACTAGGTGGAAGTTTTAAAAATTCATATTCCATTGATGGTATAGTATTAGCTGTACAAGAAGGTACATGAGAAACTGTCTGTGCCTGCACAAAAGAAGAAATATAAATTAGACAAAAAACTAAAAATAAACTCTTTTTCATATAAAATTCCTTATTTGTTCTATTATGATCATTAGCAATTGTTCCTTTACAGTTGATTAACAAGTAAGAAAAAGGCATGAGGTACTCCTAAAACTGAATCTGGAATAAACGTCGATAATTGAGAAGTGCCATGTGTAAAATAATTTAAATAAAGTGTGACAGGTTCAGCGAATGTAAGAATAAATTGATTTGAATTTTGAACAACAGATGAAAATTGCAAAAGAGGAAATGCTTGAAAAATTCTTTGCTTAATCACGCTAAGAGGAATAGCAATTGGTAATTCTCCCTTCGTCGTATAAGTTAACCACAAGGTCAAATCATCCATTCCTCCCATATTTTGAAAATTTGATCCATAGGTGATTTGATACCTACCACTAGGTATTTTTAATCCTCCACAACGGCTTAAACGTACTTGATCAGTATGAGTCGTCAATTCAGTAAAAACAACTGAGGCAGATGAAGCAAGCGGTCGACTCTTCTTTGGGCTATAAGAGGCGCTACCATAAACCCGAACAACCGCCTCTTCTGAATTGTGATGCCGCTTTCCAAATTTAAATCTAAGGTAATTATCTTCATCAGATGACATTTCTTCTATCTGCGATTCAATTTTTAGATGTTGTGAAGCAAGATCATCAGCTTGGAGAACGATATAGCTAATCATTAAGCAACATATCCATAATAAAACTACTCTGTTTTTCATAAATCAAGTTCCCTTATATTTTCAAAAATTTATCATGAATGTATCCGTAAAGTAAAATCATTAATTTAGTATAATGTCTTTTAGAGAGATAATCTCTAGAGGTTAATACTATGAGTAAATTTGAAGGTTTATCCGATGTTCAATGGATGATATTAGAACCACTTCTTCCTGCT
>JASBUW010000021.1 GCA_030147755.1 Parachlamydiaceae bacterium | reverse complement strand
ATATTTGAGCTGCGTGAAAGCTCTCGCGATTCAACGATCGCAAATGGGTCAATATCAATGCGATATGGACCCATTTGCGATCGTTGAATCCCGAGGCTTTGACGCGCTCAAATATGACGTTATTTTCTGGAAATGGTATAAGGCTTGACTTAAGCTATTGATTCTTGCAATTTTGCAATTCTTGCTTTCAACGTACGAATTTCAGCAGAAAAATCACAGTTTAATTGATATGTTTGATTAAAATTTTGGAAGAATTTTAACACTTGCTGATGCAAATCTAACAAGTCTGTATGCGTCAGATAAGCGATTTTTGCTGTATCTTGCGCGCAATAAAGCAAGGGGCGTTCATCTAATTCCGTTAAATTCATATAGCCTCCCATATTGCACTCATAATCTGTGCAATGTTCAATGCGCCGCATATGTCCAAATTCATGAGCCGAAATTTTCATCATCCGTTTTAAACAACGTTCAAAAGCAGCAGGACTTTGGCTAGGATCTCCAAAGCGTGCTTTAGACCAAATCCCCACACCAGATGTTAAAGAGGCGCATCCAAACACAAAACCTTGTAAGGCCATTGTGAATAAATCTTCACTTGTAAAAGTAATCATTTGCTTTTGTAGAATGGTTTCTTGGCTTTTATAGACTTCTTTCATCAAATCAAGGGCTAAATCACCTGCGTATTGTCCATTCTTTCTGGGAAAACTTGTTTGGATCCAAGGAAGCATGGCATCTTCATAAAACGTTTTGACACGATCCGCTGTTTCCTCACCGCCTTCTTGTCGTATCTTTTCTATCTTCGCCTCCATCGCGCGCTGATAGCCTTCTTTTAATCGCTGCATCGTCATTTTTTCTTCATTGATATTAACGGGTAACTGATGAAAAACAGCCAAATAATCACTCGTAATTTTCACAATTTTTAAATCTAAATCTGTAAAATCTCCAATGTGCTTCACTTCCAGTGAACGCTTGTCAGGCCAAAGATGATACTTTCTCTGTTCAAAATATCGCTCCAACGTTTGATTGATTTCATGATGGTTTCGTCCATATTCTCGCCACGTTCCCTTCTGAGGCTCTCCTAAGTGTACATCTAAAGCATGCAAATGCGCTTTATCCTGACAGACTTGTTCAAAAAAGGCTGCACGATCAGCCGCTTTTTCCCGCGCAACTTTCACTTCTTCTAAAGCAGGTTCTAGAGCAGGCGGCGCTTCCACTTCTTGAGCTTCTTCTCTAGGTCTCCATTCATTTTGACGCCACCACTTAATCGCTAGCGCACTTAAAGTGACCGGAAACAAAACAACAGCCAATATTCCAGCAATTAGACGCACGGCCAAGTGATGTACTTTTTTCACACTTGCTACACGTTGATTCAATAACGTTACGTAGCGCCCTTGCAAAGCGATATGTAGAAAGGTTAATCCTTGGTCAGCTGCGTGCATCCAAGCGGATTTATTTGGATAATTAACATAATCAATTATTGAGCATTGCATATCACAACCTATTAATTTTTTTAATAAAAATTGATTATAAAACAAATTAAAATTAAACAAAAGAAATAGTTAATAAATTAAATAATTGAATAAATTTCCATTATTAAAGGACAAACGACCCTAACGACAATAAAGACGACATTGTTGCATACACCCAAGGCTGAGAGTTGTGGACGGTGGATGGTGGACCTCGTGGACGTTGTGGACGTCGTGGACTTAAAGCAATAATTTAACTAACTGAATTTATAGGATTTGAATAGTTTTCATAAAGCTTTAAGTCCACGTCCACAACGTCCACGAGGTCCACCATCCACCGTCCACAACTCTCAGCCTTGGGTGTATGCAACTTATGTTATAGAAATAACCCACTTTGTTGATAAAGAGGCAAGACGGCCTCCAAGAGAGCAGAAGGATGCGCATAAGACGCAGTCAAAATAGATTGACGCCGTTCTAGCAGCCACGCATTGCCTTTGAATAAAAATCCCATGAGCTGTTTCAGTTTATTGATTTGTCCCCTTAACGTCATATCTGCAGGAATGCCTTCCACAAAAGTCTTTAAAAATACTAGGAAAGACTCCCAGTTGCGTTGAAAAGGTGTTCCAGCAAAATGGGCTTTAATTTCATGAAAGATAAAGGGATTCATGACACTTCCACGCCCGATCATCAACGCATCGCAATGCGTTTGCTTAAGCATGTTCAGCGCATCTTCTACGCATAGAATATCTCCGTTGCCCACCACCGGAATCTTTAATAACTGTTTGGCTTCTGCTATAAGAGCCCAATTGGCAGGAGGTCCATAGCCTTCAACTTTCGTTCGCGGATGCAAAGTCAAGAAGCGAATCCCGCTTTCCTGTGCGGCTAAAAGGTTTTCTTTGAATAGCGAAGTGTCTTCAAAACCTGAACGCAATTTAGCTGTTACCGGAATAGACACTGCTTGCACCATCGCAGTCGCAACTTTGTTCAAATGCTCAGGTTCTTTAAGTAAGCTAGATCCGGCTCCCTTGCCCGTTACCGTATTGGAGGGGCATCCACAATTCAGATCAATACGGAGGGCTCCCCTTTGAGCCACCTCATATGCCATCGCCGCCATCAATTCTGGGTCGGATCCCATCAACTGAGCTGCTTGTGGAATAGGTGCCGTCTCATGCACGTGATAACGCTTCGCTAAGCTCTGTACATGCGCATTAGAAGGCACTCGCATAAATTCTGTACATGTTTCGTCTACCCCTCCTAAAGCTGCCATCGCCCGCCTAAACGCGCGATCTCCCAATCCTTCCATGGGAGCTAACAGCAGATAAGGACATCCATCACTATTTTGAGGTAATAAAGAAGTCATAACCCACATTTTTTTAGATTAACAATAAAAAAAATAATTAATTTTTAATGAATAAAAATTTAATTTTAATTAACACAAAATTTAAATATTATTGATACAAAATAAATAAAACAAGTATAATTATATTCTATTTAAAAATATAATAAAAAAAAGAGAACATAATATGAATACTAATTTTAATTTAAATTTGGTCCCCAATCCGCATGATTATATACAACCTTCCGTGAATGTTACTGCCTTATGGGCCAATCCTCAAATTCAGCGTATTGTCCAGGTGGCGATTCCTTATTTAACTCTTTATCAACCTACCGCTCTTATGACAAATGTGGGATTGAACACTCTAAAAAGTTGGTCACATGTGACTCATTTACATCAACACATTCAACAAAAAGAGTGGAATAAAAGCTTCACTGAATGTCTTTTTTTAGCAACGACGGTGACAACCCTTGTGGCCACTTTTTTCCAATTTCGCTTAGGACTCATTGCTGCATTGAGTACTGAATTATGCTTCAGTTTGTATAAAATGGGAACATGTTTTCAGCAAGGGCATTACCGAGAAGGCATGCAAGCAGGAGTAGAAGTTTTACAACATAGCCTTTACTTAGCCTCTGTGGTTTCTCCGCATCCGGCTTTTATTGTCGCCTCGATAGTCAATCAAATAGCGATAGAAGGTTTTAAAGCCTATCAAGAAATGAAGCAAGGACATTATTTAGAAGCGTGTGCATATCTTCTGTTATGTGGAATTCGCGGAGCGCGCTTGCTTCCTCACCTGGAAGACTGTTTACATCCGGTGGGAGGTCCCAATACACCTGCGCAAGAATTGACTATGGAAGAAACTCAACAGTTATTGTCTGACTTGCAAGAGTATCGTACAAAGAATCCAGAAGGCCCACTGCCGTTTGCCGCTTTCCTTAAAGAGCGTGGTTATGCGACACATTTGGCCAATGCCAATTTTAAAGAAGCTTTTGGAGATCATCTAGATGTGAAACTTTTGAATCAGATCGATTTTAGCGAGACAAGCTTTACCAATTGCCAATTCGGTGCGCTTGATCTGGCTGATAGTCAGTTTAAACAAACAACGCTAAAAGATTGCCACTTTGATAATGGCTCTTTAGAAAGAGGTTATTTTAAACAAACTTTAATTGAGAATAGTGAATTTAAAAGTATGTCCTTAGATAACACCTCTTTTAACCGAGTGAAAATCAAAAATTCTGATTTTACAAGCTCTCATTTTCTACAATCTCAGTTTGATCATACGACGTTAACGAATAGTTCGCTCTTATTTTGTGATTTGCCTTTCTCCTCTTTTCGTCATAGTTCCTTCATAAACTGCGAATTGCCTTTCACCAAGTGGCAAGAGGCACAATTTGAAGACGTGACATTTAAAAATGTCTCTTTGAGCCTCACTTTAGCGGGAGATAAAGGAGTATTTCCATTAGGCGCCGATTTTCTAGGTTCGCGCTGGAAAAACTGCCTCATTGATCAAACATCTTTTGATTTAGGCAATTTTAAAGAAAGCCACTGGCAAAATTGCGTGATTCAATCTTCTAATTTTAGTGATGCGGTCATGGCTCAAGCTGATCTTCAGCAAGTAGCTTTTAAAAACACAAATTTGGATTATCTCCATTTATATCAAACGAAATTCAATCAAGTGGATATGCAGAAATGCCATTTAACGGGAACGTGTTTCTTAGAAGCTGATATTCAATCCACACGTATTCGCAAGAGCGATTTAACAGATTGTCTTTTTTGTGGAACCGAATCTCAAATACAATTAAGCCAATGCACGGATCCGGTGATCACACGGCCTGTGATGGGTCTTGCTTGTGATTTAGATGTACGTGGTGTCACTGTTCCCCAAGCTTATGAAGCGATTAAACAATGCCAAGCGATTCCCATGAGGGTTTATAATCAGACACCGGATATCGATTTGAATAAGCTTCAAGTGGAATTACAGCATGCGTTTCAACAGGCTGATTTAGCCAAAAATGATCCTGATTTTTATAGCATTGCAGATCATGTGCTCAGCCATGCAGCGCAGGACTCAGAAATCAGCAAAATCAGAGATTACGCGCATCATTTCATGGAACATGTCGATAGCATTTTGATTCCAGGTGGAAATGATTTGGAGCCTGCTTTTTATGGAAAAGAAGCTGATCCTAGCACAAGTACCTATGATGACAATGGACGTCGTTCCTTATTTGAATTGGCTCTATTTCAAGCTGCGCATCAAGAAAATTGTCCCATTGTTGGCATCTGCCGTGGTGCACAAGTAGGAGCTGTTTATCATGGAGGTTCTTTAAAGCAGTATGTCGAAAATCAATTTGGTTATCAAGATTATAAAGTGGAAGGAGGCATCCTGAAAACGCTCGTCGGAGATGAAATTAAAGGATTATCCATGCATCACCAAGGCATTATCGATCCAGGGCATTTAACTGCGACAGTGCATCATGACAGTATCATCAAAGCTTTAGAGCATCCGAATGGCAAAACTTATCTCTTTCAATTCCACATTGAGTATAGCTATCACCCGGGTGTAGCATCTGAATTAAGCCCTAATCATGCTTATATTTTTCCCCATTTAGGAAAATTAGCTGCTGATTATCGCAAAAACAAAAAAGAGAATCTATTTGCAATAGATGGACAATTGCTTGTGGCTTAATTTTGTAGGGTAGCTTTAGAGCTAATTTCGAAATTAGCTCTTTAGTCTACGCTACAAATTCTATTTTTCTTTCTTCTCATCGGAAGCGAGGATATTGGCCATGAGAACAATTCCTCCCAAAACAGCAGCCAGAAAGAGAATCATAGCCAAGCCCGGATAACCCCAAATCGTAAAAGTGGTTTGCACACGCATGAGTTGAGACGCTCCAATAATCAACGCGGCTAAGATAAGTCCCATTGTAATGCGATTGGCGACTTTCTCAAAACCAATCATGAGACGTTTTTCATCAATGGCATCCACTTTCAATTTCAATTGATTTCTCGATAAAATATCGAGGAAATCATTCAATTTAGTAGGCAAATGCTGCAAAAATTCAGAGGCCTCAATAAAGGTCCGATAAAAAACACCAGAAGAAAAGTTACGCCGCATCCGTTGGTCGAGCAGGTCTGAGGCATTTTCACGAATAGCTTCATTGGGATTAAAATCAGGTGCTAAAGTTTTGCCCACTTTATCCAAGTTTAACAAGGCTTTCCCCAACATATTAAAAGTAGGTGGCAATAAGATTCCTGTTTCACCCCCAATTCCTGCAATTTTTAGCATGAGCCTTCCCACCGCCATTTGCGCTAAGTTTACATCTTGATATTGGGCGACTAAGTTGGATACTTGTTCGCGAAAAGCATGATAATTAAAACGCTCTGTTTGCTGTCCTAGTCGCACCAGAATATCTGCTGCCTCTTCACCTTGCCCTTCACTGACAGCTAAAAGCACTTTGAGAATTCCATTCTGTAATTGAGGAGGCACACGCGCTACCATGCCTAAATCTAGCAGAATAATGCGATTGTCTTGACTCAAATACACATTGCCCGGATGCGGATCAATATGCACCAATCCATCAATTAAAATTTGCTGTAAATACGCCTCAAATAATTCTGAAGCCAATTTCTCTCCATCAATTTCCATTTTAATCAAAGGACTCAATTTTGTAATTTTTTGTCCTTCTACAAAATCCATGGTGAGAATACGCGTTGTCGTATAGTCACTAACAGGACTCGGTACAATTAAACGACGAAATTCTTTTAAGTTACGTTTAAAGCTAATCAGATTCATTTCTTCTTTTTTATAATCCAATTCATTAAAGAGTGTGGCCCGCAATTGGCGTATTTTGTCTCCTAACGCATAATGTTTTGCCCATTCTGCTTTCTTTTCTAAAAAAGTCGCAATTTCTTCCAAAACATCGAGATCTTCTACAATGTTTTGTTGAATATGTGGACGCTGTACTTTCACCGCCACAACACGCTCACTAGGCAAAACAGCCCAATGTACCTGAGCTAAAGAAGCAGCTGCGATGGGCGTAGGATCAAACTCTTTAAAAACGTCTTTAACTTTAACGCCTAATTCTTCTTGAAAAATGCGTTCTACTTCTTCATAGGAAAAGGGATCTGCTCGATCTTGCAATTTCGCTAATGCTTCCGCATAAGCTTCCGGTAAGATATCGGTTTGAGTGCTCAACAATTGACCTAATTTAACAAACGTCGGACCTAATTGTTGCAAATCTTTGGCTAATTCTTCCGGATTAGCTGCTTCTTTTCCCACGATCGTCGATTGATCAGGAAGCGGCATATCGGGTCCCAGTTCTTTGAGCATGTCAAGCTGCCCATATTTCATTAACAGTAAAGCAAGATCTTTATATCTCTTGAAATGTTTGAGCTGTAAAGTAGACATGAGATTCTCCTGGTAATTAAGGACAAATAACAAAAAAAATTTAAGTCCTTATTGTTGTTTGTCGTTAAGGTCGTTTCTGTCGTTATCGTCGTTTGTGGTTTTATTTATAAAATACAACACTCTTAAACTAATGGAATATGTTTTTTTTGTCTTTTATTAAACTGGCATATTTTCTGCATTAATTGAATAGATTATTTCAACGCAAGAGGAATTTATTATGTATAAAACACTCTGGCTGTTAAGTTTAATTCTTTCTTTTCTTGGTTTCCATGCGATAAGTTTTGCTGATCAAGCCAAACAGAACTTTCTCCAAAAAAGTAACCAATCTATTGCTGATTATTCTCAGCGGATGTTGCCTTTTTATCAACTAGGACCAAAGGAACACTGGCGCGACGTCACCGCACAAGTGTTGGCAAGCCCTGATACTTCCGCTCAAGTTAAAGAACAAATTCGCTCTCATCAGCGTCGCCTAATTGTATTTAAATATCCAAGCGACGGCTTATGGGTAAAAGGATTTATCAGCTTTACACCCAATCCGGAACATCATCCCCTTCTTATTCTTTTTCGCACGGGAAATCGTGAATTTGCGTTAATGAATCCGGGAGCCGAATTAGCTAACTACGGAAATTACACCACGATTTCATCCTCTTTACGTGGAGGAGTCAGCGAGGGAGAAGATGAATTTGGAGGTGCCGATGTCAACGATATCAAACACATGGTGGACTACTTACCTATCTTAGCGCAAGAACTCAATATTTCCCTGCATCCTCATTGTGTATATATGCTAGGACCTAGCCGTGGAGGACTAGAAATGTTTTTGGCACTTGCACGCTATCCGGCTTTGCAGCAGTATGTCGATAAAGTGGTAAGTCTTTCTTCTCTTTTAGATTTAAATAAACAAATCGCAGATCGTCCACTTGATATGAAAGAGATGTTTAAAAAAGACTTTGGATTGCGTGAAGGAGTGAATGATCGAGAATGGATTGCTCAACGTAATCCCCTGCAAACGATTCCTTATTTAAGGAAAGATCTTCCGATTCTCATTATTCAGGGAACCGCAGATAAACGCGTCAGCTTAGAGGAAGGATATCACATGGTACAAGAATTACAAAAGCAGGGACATCAAGTTGACTATTGGGAATACAAAGGAGGCGATCACACCCTGGCGAATGTGCCCCAACTCATGGACCAAATCTCCGGTTGGTTAGCAGCACATTCAACTTGTTAAGTCGTCATCCGGTAAGATGCGATAGTCTTCTACAGGTTGCCCTTTTCTGATATACTCTTGAATAATCCGTTCTAATACTTCTGGATGACAAGAATGATACCAAATGCCGTCGGGATACACGACGGCAAGATTGCCTTTTATATCGCAGCGTCCTGAATAGATAACAATCCGAATTTACGCTTGTCTAGCAAACTTTGATCTTATCCAACTTCCAAACCAGATAAACGGCGTAGCAAGAATACGACCAATAGCTTTAAATCCTTTTCCAATCTCACTAAAGAAGTTCTTTAATGCCACAAAACGCCCTCTTGCAACTGGTTGCAATAAAGGCACAGGTTCTGGTTCTGGAGCTACCTGAGACACAGAAGGTTGTACTTGAATAGGCGCTATATTGGGCACTAGAATTTCTCGTGATTTGTTGAACAAAGGCCAGAGTCTTTTATACCTTTCACTAGCGGTTTCGTTGGGAAGATACTTAGCTATTTCTGGGTTTTCATCCTTCCATTTAACAAATGCTTCAGCTTTGTCATCAAGCTTTGAATTTACTTTAGGTTGCATA
>JASBUW010000019.1 GCA_030147755.1 Parachlamydiaceae bacterium | reverse complement strand
CGCATTTATTACACAAAAGGACAAACGAAACAAAAGACATAAACGACCTTAACGACAAAGTGGACTTGTGGACAGGAATGAACATTTTTTGTCCACAAGTCCACTTTGTCGTTAAGGTCGTTTATGTCTTTTGTGTCGTTTGTCCTTTTGTCTACTAAATGCGTTAACCCTGTTTTAGCTGACGCGTCGCTTGCACTAAATGCGTCGCTAATTCTTCTATGCGCTTCTCTAGGTGGAAATCTTTTAGCTTACCTTGCTCATCAAAACTTTCTTCTATTTGTGGAATGACGACTTGCTCAGGCAAAACCCAACAGTGCATTTGACGACAAATAACGCGCAAGGTGTTCAACGCGTTTGTGCTATGCACACCACCCGTCACAGCAATAAGTCCCACCACTTTACCCGCCATGTGCTCTTCTTCTAATAAATCGATGGCATTTTTGAGCACCCCACTCAGACTTCCATGATATTCAGGCGTGGCAATTAAAAGACCTTTCGCCGCTTGAATACGCTGTCGTAGCAAAGCAACATCCGGATAATCAGGATAATTCGTTGCTCCACTACAAAAAGGCAAATGCAAATGACGCAAATCAATTAAATCCGTTTTAATATCTTTATTTTCAATTTTTTTGAGGGCAAGATTCAGAATTTGATAAGCGAAAGAAGAAGGCCTGAGGCTTCCTCCTAGAGCAGCTATTTCCATTCAACCTCTAAAGAAGCTCGTAATCTTTTTTGATAATGTCAAATACCACTTCATGATCATGTAAATCCACATCTAACCAACGAAAAAGAGGTTCTTTACGAAACCAAGTGAATTGTCGCTTGGCATAATGACGCGTGGCTTGTTTAAATACTTTGACAAAATGCTCATAATCCGCAGGCGTTTGCGCAGTTTGTAGAAAATCCAATGCTTGCCGATAACCTATTGCTTGTGAAGCAGAGGAATTCTGTCTAATACCTGCTTGATCCAGTTTTCGCACTTCTTCCAAAAAACCGGCTTCTAGCATTTGTTCGCAACGTTGATCGATACGCTCATATAACTTATCTTTGGGACGATGGATAAACCAACAGCGAAAATCATAATTTTGAGGTTTACGTCTCCCTTTCCACGAAAGCTTGCTCACTTTTTTATTAGTCAGCGTCATGATCTCAAGTGCCCGTACAATCTTTTGCTTATCATTTCTCGTAATGGTTTTGGCATATTGAGGATCCAATTGAATTAAACGCTCATAAAGAGCATCCGATCCCAAACGTTCAATTTCTTCTTCTAAAGATTTTCTCACTTCCGGAATAGAGGGAGGGCCACTTGGAGGGCCATAGAGAAGCGCATGCAGATAAAATCCTGATCCTCCCGCCACAATCGGTACATTGCCACGATCTAAAATTTGCTGAATGGCTTGTCGCGCTTCATAATAAAAATCGACAACATTAAAGTTTTCTTGAATATCACGAATATCAATGAGATGATGAGGAACAAGCAGTCGTTCTTCTAGAGAGGCCTTAGCAGTTCCAATATCCATGCCTCGATAGACTTGCATAGAATCAGCAGAAATAATCTCGCCATCCATGGCTTGAGCTAATTCCATTGCCAAAGCTGACTTACCACAACAGGTAGGACCAGATAACACAATCACGCGCTTTTTTTTACGCTGAAAGTTAGAGGGTATCTGTTTTTGAACTTCCAACGCAAAGTTTAGAATGATGCGTTTGACTTCTTCTGTTTCAAGAGAGAGACCACCACCAATCACAACATTCCTTCCTTTTAGTCTGTATCATCGAAATAAAACTCTCTTATTTTCTTCAGAATCGACGCAAACCATCTTCTTCAGTTTTAGAGAGTTCTAATACATGATCAAACCCAGACATTTTTAATACATCCATGACATTAGTTGTCACAGAACATAGAACAAGCTTTCCTGAAAGAGATTTAAGTTTTTTTGTGACTGATAGTAACATTCTCATCCCGGCACTACTTAAATAATCAATTCCTGAAAAATCAAATAAAAGCTTATGTTGTCCATTATTGATATAATCAAATACTTGACGTTCAGCAGTGGGAGAAGAAACGGCGTCTAAGCGACCATTCATTCTCAAGATCAAAATATCTCCCTTCTGCTCTTCCTTGACACTAACCAGTCCTTCTATACTACTCATAAATCCTGCCCAGTTCACGCGTTTGGCTATATGCGCTCATGTTATGCTGTTTTAACATGAAAATGCAACAAATAAGTCTTTTTAGCAATTAAAAGCTCAGATTAATCTATAGTTTGCTATACTAAGATGCAAACATCTTATCCTGAAATTTAAGGTTGATGCATTTTAATGGACGAAAGGACGAACGACACCAAGGACAATAAGGACCTTAAGGACAAAGTGGACAAAAGCACTTTTTATCTTTTGTCCAATTTGTCCTTAAGGTCCTTATTGTCCTTGGTGTCGTTCGTCCTTTCGTCCATTAAA